>NZ_JBBMFO010000025.1:0-31306 GCF_040096015.1 Peptoniphilus hominis (ex Hitch et al. 2025)
AGCGTCTAAGTATTGATTTTTAAATGAAAAGAGAGACTCGAGTTAACGAGTCTCCCCAATATTTGACATAGAGCCAATAAAAAAAGCTCAAGATAAAAGGCTAATCCTCTTAATCTTGAGCTTTTTATTTTATAAAATTTTATCTTTTTCTAGGATTTCTCTTGTAGCGATTCTTCCCTGAACTTGCAATGCCAATTATCAGTGCAAAAATTAGTGAAACTAAGCCAGAGGATAGACCAATTACAAAAATAATTAAATTGTCCAGACTGTCTGGGTCGAAAAGTTTATTTATCACCATAAAAAGTGAAATAATCCCAACGAATACCAAGGCAAGTCCCGGCAAATATTTTATAAATTTTAAATCCCTAGCTGCAAAGTTAACTATAAAAGTTAGGACCACTCCAATTAAAATTGCGCCCAAAGTTAGGAGCAAATAAGTTGAGTTTTCTGTAACCAATTCCATTATTTTATTCATTTTACACCTCATTTATTAGATGACAGCTCTTGTTGCCAAATATTTGAATAACGACCTGTTGCCCACTCCGTCATAATTGTGGAGGCTTCGTTACCTATTTCCCTTTCGAAAATTGCATCAGGAAGAATATTGCCATCCTCTATATTATATATTCTTAGAAAATTATTTTCCAATGTTATTAAAAAATTATTGTCAGGAGATACAAAGCCGTCCTTGATGCCCGGCTTAAAGTTTTTTATTCGAGACATTGGAATATTTATTTCGTTGTATTTATTTACATCGTAGGGCAAAACTAAGTTCAGGTCAAAGTCAGAAAACTTATCTTCTTCTGTCTCCATCCTTCCCTTTAACTTCCAAAAACCATTGTCCCTATAAATTCCAATGTTGTAAGGATCATTTTTCAAGGCCTCAAGGTTTTTCCCCTCAGCCTTTAAATCTTCGTCAGACAAAAATTCTTTGTAACTAATTGGTTTTTTTTCATCTAACTTGTCTAATTGGTAAATCCTTAAGTATCTCTTATTGCTTTCTCCATCTAAACTTTCCACATTTACATAATTATTTGTGATGAAGTTTACTGTCTTTAAAGTATTTTCTTCTTTAAGCTCCTCTAAGTCATTCTTAATTACTTCTTCATCATCTTTTCTAAGTTTAGAATTTTTAAATTCCTTAACAATTACTTTATCTGTAGTCTCCTTGTCCTTGGATTCCCTTTGGACGCTAATTTCAGAAAAGCTGTCATTTCTTGGGAGAATAATATTGTTCATCTCGTAGACATTTTCTAGCTTGGAGTCAGAAAATTTGATGTAGAGAGTCTTGTAGTTCCAAGTTGGAATATTAGAGTCGCTTCTACTTTTAAAGCCGATTAAAAATCCCTTGTCGCCGTTGTAGTCAAACAAGCTTCCCCTTGCCAATACTTCGTCCTTTTTGGCGAGTATTAAGTTATTTAGGTCATCATTTTTTATCTTGTCGTCAACAAGTTTTATCTCAAGTATAACTCCATTGTCAAAGAGAAGGGCTGTGTTCTCACTAGTCTTAATAACTTCATAATAAATGCTCCTGCTTGACTTTGAATCATAGATATAAGTTGTGTAGACATCAGAATCTTCAATACCAAGGCTCTTATAATCTAAATTAAATTTTTTGTAGAGATATTGAGATAATTTAACATACTTAGTCTTGTACTCAACGCCCTTTATATAATCATTAGCAAGAACAACTTGGTCATTGGAAAAGTAAAGGTCCTCGCCAATAATGTCCTTAAATAAAAAATTGTCTTGATTAATTTTTTTATTGTAAATAAATTTTGTAATAGTCCACTTGCCATAAATTGGCGATTGTCCCATGCTTGGAGTTTCAATATTAGTGCCCGAGGATGTTAAAAAGGAGCAGCCAGTCAAGAAAATCAATGAAAATATGAGAAATATTTTTTTAATCAATTTTATCACCTGCTTCTTTTGGTATCTCAAGAGGTAGACTTACCTTTACTGTAGTGCCAATATTTTCTTCAGAGAAAATTTCCAAGTTGCCTTGGTGAAGTTTTGTGATCTCATCACTTATAGATAGACCAATGCCGCTGTGGCTCTTTGAGTGCTTGCCCTTATAAAATTTTTCCTTTACATGGGCAATTTCTTCCTTAGTCATTCCCATGCCATTGTCAGAAATCATCATGTGGACAAAATTATCTTCCCTTGCCATTTGAAATTTAACCCAGCCCTTGTCTGATGTAAATTTAATTGCATTGTCCAGTAAATTTATTAGGAGCTGCTTAATTCTATTTTCATCGGCATAAATAAGGACAGTTTCCTCTGGGAATTCTGTTATAAATTCAATATTGTTGGACTTTGCACGAGGTCGCATTTGTTTTGAAACATCGAGACAAGTTTGTGAAATGTCAAATACTTCCTTGTCCAGAGTAATTCTTCCAGAAATATATCTTGAGAAGTCCAAAAGCTCTTCAACCATTTTTGCCAGTCTATCAGCTTCATTTTCTATGATGTTTAAACCATCTTCGATTAAGTCCTTCTCATCTTCCTTGGCATCCTTTAGGACAACTGCCCAACCCTTAATAGATGTTAGTGGCGTCCTTAGTTCGTGAGAAATAGAAGAGATAAAGTCGTTTTTAATCCTATCTTTATTTATAATTTCATCGCTCATGGCATTTAAAGTCTTTGCCAGCTCGCCTATTTCGTCATCCTCATAGACTTTTGCCTTCTCCTCATAGTTTCCCTTTAACATGGTCTTGGCAACTTCTGTAAGCTCAAGTATGGGCTTTACAATTGATTTTGATATAAGAAGTGAGACCATAGTTGTAACTAGGGCAACAAAAAGTGTAAAGATGAGTAGACTTATGCCAGCCTTTAAGATTGCCTTGTTTGCCTCTTCCATGGAGGAAATAAATCTCAAATAGCCAATATTTTCTCCATCAATATTTTTTATGGCGCCAGTGACAGACATAATGGACTCACCAGTTTGTGCATCTTCACCCCGCCATGTTTTTATCTCACCATTTTCTGCTGCCAGTACATCTGCTGTCTCTGTGGGATTTGAAGAAAGCTTGCCAATGGAATCTAGGAGCAGCTCTCCCTCATTGTCTAAAATCTGCACCTCTGCATTAGTATTTGAAAGGAAGATGTCGCTGTCTTCGTAGATTAAATCCTCCAAAGACTTGTCAGAATAATCTCTTTTATAAATTTCAAGAGAAATTTCCATCCTAGAAATTAATTCCTTGGAAATATTGTCGTAGTAGTAAAAACTAAAGGCAAAGAGCAAAAATATATCTATAATTGAAATTGTAATTAAAATAACTATTAGAAAACTTCTGACTAATCTTTTTCCAATTTTATTTTTCAATTACAGACACCTCTTATTTCCATCTGTATCCTGTTCCCCAAACTGTTTCAATATAATTTGGCTTGGCAGGGTTAGTCTCAATTTTTGACCTAAGTCTTCTTATGTTTACATCAACTATTTTTGAGTCGCCCAAAAAGTCGTCGCCCCATACAAGTCTTAGGATTTCATCCCTAGTCATGGCCTTGCCTGGATTTGTCATAAATATTTTTATAATTTGATATTCAGTAGGAGTTAGCTCAAGTTCCTCGTCATCCTTATAAAATTTTCTTGAGTAAGAATCTATTTTAAAAGGTGGGTCAACAATTAAATTGCTTTCCTTAACTTCCTCTGGCTCAAGTCTTCTCTCAATAGACTTTATCCTTAGAGTTAATTCTGTAGGATTAAAGGGCTTTGTGAGATAGTCATCTGTCCCATATTGGAGTCCCATTATCTTGTCGTAGTCCTCTGCCTTAGCAGTGAGCATAATAATTCCAAGGCTTGGGAATTCGCCTCTTAAAGTCTTGCAAACTTCAAAGCCGTCAATGCCTGGTAGCATTATGTCAAGTACAACGATGTCAGGTCTTTCACGCCTTGCCACTTCAATTCCCTCTTCGCCGCTTCCAGCTTCAAAAATTATGTAGCCTTCTCTTTCTAAATTTATTTTTACAAATTTTCTTATTGATTCTTCATCTTCAACAAGCAATACCTTAGTTTTCAAAATATCACCTCTTACTGCTAATTATAAATAAAATCCACTCCAAATTCAATTGAAGTGGATTTATTAATAAATTTTTAATAATTAATAATAGTTAGGAGCTTCTCTAGTAATAGTAATATTGTGTGGATGAGATTCTGCAAGGGAAGCTTGAGTGATTTTAACATACTTAGCTGTAGCTCTTAAAGTTTCTAAGTCCTTTGCACCCATATAACCCATGGCAGACTTAACACCACCAACAAGTTGGAAGACAATGTCGCCAACAAGTCCCTTGTAAGGAACTCTACCTTCAACTCCTTCAGGAACATACTTAGTAGTTCCGCTTTGGAAATATCTATCAGAGGATCCTGCACTCATGGCTCCAAGAGAACCCATGCCTCTGTAGGCTTTAAATCTTCTACCTTCAACGAAGATTTCTTCTCCTGGTGACTCGTCAGTACCAGCGAAAAGTGAACCCATCATAACAACATTGCCGCCAGCTGCAAGGGCCTTGGCAACATCCCCTGAGAATTTAATACCACCATCGGCAATAATTGGCACTCCATATTTTTGAGCAGCCCTGTAAGCTTCCATAATGGCAGTAATTTGTGGAACGCCAATACCAGTTACAACTCTAGTAGTACAAATTGAACCAGGTCCAATACCTATCTTAACGCAGTCGGCACCAGCCTTGATTAAATCTTCCGTTCCTTCATAAGTTGCAACATTACCAGCTATAAGTTGAATGTCTGGGAAGGCGTCCTTAATATTTCTTATAGTATTTAAAACATTTTTAGATTGACCATGAGCTGTGTCAATTACAAAAACATCAGCCTTTGCCTTGACAAGGGCTTCGATTCTGTCGAGAACATCCTTTGTTGCTCCAACAGCAGCGCCAGTTAAGAGTCTTCCAGATGCATCTCTGGCAGAATTTGGATATTGTTCGTGCTTTTCAATGTCCTTAATAGTTATTAGTCCCTTTAAAACATTGTCCTTGTCAACAAGGGGAAGTTTTTCAATTTTATATTTTTTCAAAACTTTTAAAGCTTCATCAAGGGAAATATCTGGAGCACCAGTTATAAGTTTTTCAGAAGTCATGACTTCGCTAATTCTCTTAGATAAGTCAGTTTCAAACCTAATATCTCTATTAGTTATAATTCCTTCCAAAACTCCCTTTTCAGATACAACTGGAACACCGCTAATTCTGTATCTTTCCATAAGTTCAGATGCATCCTTAATTGCGTGGTCCTTAGTAAGTGAAAATGGATCAGTAATAACTCCATGTTCAGATCTCTTAACTCTATCAACTTCAAGAGCTTGGTCTTCTATAGACATATTCTTGTGAATAATGCCAATTCCACCTTCTCTAGCCATGGCAATAGACATTCTGTGTTCAGTAACAGTGTCCATGCCTGCAGACATAAGTGGTATGTTTAACTTGATTTTTTCTGTCAAGTTAGTAGACAAATCAACTTCGTTGGGCAAAATTTCTGATTTTGCTGGCACAAGTAAAATATCGTCAAATGTTAATCCTTCTCCAAAAAATTCCATATTCCCTCCTGATTATTAAAAATTACTCTGCTTCCTTAGCTTTTTCCTTCAATTTATAATTAATATTTTCGTCAACTAGTGTAACCTTATCTGGCAAATTCAATCTAACTTGGTTGTCACCCTTTTTAATATTGTTAAAATTAATAGGACGAGTTTCGATAGAATCAATAGAATCAATTACATCAGAATTTCCTCTAATTGTAACAGAAGCTGGCTCAATTGAAAAGTCATTTATTGCAACATTTTCTGTAGTATTTTCATTGTAAACTAATTTAATAGGAACAGTCTTGCTCTTTAAAATAGGAACATCAACTTTTACAGTGGCAGGTGTCACTGTAACTTCCTTTATAACCTTTCCTGTATCGTCATAGGCAAAAATTTCTGCATCTACACTTGTTGTTTCAGTTATTTCTGTAACATCAATGCGGGCTTCCACCTTATTTATTTTATTTATATAAGTGCTGGCACCCTTTACTGCAACATCAACAGTCTTGTTGATTTCCCCCACAGACAAACCCTTTTGAGGCTTGTTTTTTATAACTATGTCAACCTTGTGATTCTCTTCCAAAAGCTTGTCGATTTTAAAGGGGATCCTTCTAGGTGAAGTATTCACAACAGAAATACCAAGATCAATATAAGAAACATTTACGGGAACAGAATGCTCTCCTTCACTTAACTTGCTTAAATCCACCTTAGCCACAATACCATCTCTTGTCACATTTCTCATATAAGAATTATAACCTTGTAGCTTGACATCGACAGTGGATTCCTTTGGCGAAATAATCGTCAGATTATTGTCCTTTAAGTGAGACAAGCCGTCATAAGTAACTTCGATGTTTTTATAATTAGCAGAAGTTATAAAATTTGCCTCTCCCTTGACATAGGACCACAAGATAATGGCAAAGACAAGAGACATAACTTTTATCATTAAACTTTTGTCATCTTTAAAACTTATCTTTTTCATTATTATCACCACGCTTTGCGAAAATAGTTCTCGCCCTGTATTCTGGACTGTAAATCTCAAGAAGTTTAGCTTCAAGAGTTTCAATGTCCAAATATCTTGAGATAACTCCATTTTCTGCAGTAGAAATAGTTCCATTTTCTTCAGAAACCATAATACTTAGGCAGTCAGACTTTTCGGAAATACCAATTCCTGCCCTGTGCCTTGTGCCCAGTTCCTTAGAAATTTTTTGATTGTCAGATAGGGGCAAAAAGCAAGCCGCTGCCTTTACCTTAGACCCCTTAATAATAACAGCACCATCGTGAAGAGGCGTGTTAGGAATAAAAATATTTATTAAAAGACCACTGCTGACAAGGCCGTTGATCTCTGTACCAGTCTCTATAACTTCAGTAAGACCTACTTCCTTTTCAATAATAATAAGGGCGCCAATCTTTTGTCTGGCAAGAGAAGCCACAGCAGAAATAATTTCCTCAACAGTTTCTGGAACAACTTCCTTATTTTGACTAAAATTATTTTTAATACTAGAAGTAAGACCTAAGTATTGTAGACCCCTTCTGATTTCCGGTTGAAATAAAACAATTATGGCGACAATACCGTCATTTATAAATCTCGTGAAAATCCAGTTTACAGTATAAAGTTGGAAAAACTGTGAAATTTTTATAAATAATAAAATTAAAAGAATTCCCTTAAAAACTTGCTCTGCTCTAGTATTTCTAATTAATTTTAAAATATAATAAATTAAAATTGTGACAATTAAAATGTCCACAACATCTCTTAAATTTATGACATTTAAAAAATTATTAAAATTATCCATTTGGCACCTTCTTCCTAGTAATTAAAATTATTGCAAAAAATAAGCCAATAGAGATGAAAATATCTCCCACGCTAATTACCTTTGAATTTCCAATAAACCTATGTAGCGGAATAATATCTGACAAAAAATAAAACTTTGGACTTTCAAAAACTCCGTGACTTAAACTTCCACCCATGTATATTAACTTAATTATTCTCTCATTGTTTGTCTTCATTAATGCTGAGGCACTGACGGGCATTTTCCCATTAAAAATCACTGGAATGACATTTAAAAAAGTTCCAAGACCACATAAAAGCAGCCCATAATTTTTATAGTTTGAAGTAAGAGAAATCCCTATAGCTAAAATTGAAATAATGTGAAAAATTGTAAAATACTTTACAAAAAAATCTGTAAGCCCTCCAAAATAATGGGCAGTTACAAAATTTATAAAAATCATTAAAAATATGCCAAAAAAGGCAAGAGAAATCATTTTAAATTTAAAATTTATTAAATTATTTAAGTCCTTGTCCTTCACGAAAAATAAAAAGAGAAAGGCTAAAATAATTGCCTCTAAAATCATTTCATCACCTTAATTTATAATAACACAAATAAGATAGCTTGGCATAAATTCCAAAAATTTTTCTTTCTAAATATTATAACACAAATATTATTTCCAATATTAATTTTAAACTGTCTATTATCATATTAGTTTAAAAAAAAAGAGAGAGACAAGTCTCTCTCAAATTAGATTTATTATTATTCTTCAGTTGATTCTTCAGATTCTTCTTTTGCTTCTTCAACAGCTTCTGTTGCTTCAGTTTCTTCTGAAGCAGCGATTTCTTTTTCGTCTTCAATAATTTCAGAATCTAATTCTGCATCAGCGAAGTTAAGTCCTAGCATTTCTCCAATAGTCATGTTGAAGTCATCTTGTTTTGGTTCTTCAATTTTCTTTTCTCTCTTTGGAGCTGGTTTTCTTTCTCTTCTAGGTTTTCTTTCTCTTGGTTTAGCTTCTTCTGATTCTTCTTTTTCTTCTGGTTCAATTAGAGCCTTGATAGAAAGAGAAATCTTTTGATTTTCTTCATCAATATCAGTTACTTTAACTGTAACTTCTTCGCCAATAGAAAGTTTGTCTTGTGGTTTTTCAACATGTTCTCTTGAAATTTGAGATACATGAAGAAGTCCATCAACACCTTGTTCAAGTCTTACGAAGGCACCAAAGTCAAGAAGGTTAACTACTTTACCCTTAACTACATCGCCAACTTTAACTTCACTTGTAAATACATCCCATGGTCTTTCCATAGTTTGTTTTAATCCAAGTGCAATTCTATTTTTTTCTTTATCAACATTTAGAACTTGTACCTTTACTAGGTCTCCAGGTGCTACAACATCTGAAGGGTGCTTTACTCTGTTCCATGAAAGTTCAGAGATATGGATAAGTCCATCTACTCCTCCAACGTCTACAAAGGCACCAAAGTTAGTTAGTCTTTGTACAGTTCCTTCGATAATGTCTCCTTCTTTAAGCTTGTCATATACTTCGTCACGAACTTTGTCTAATTCTTCTTGAAGTACATTCTTTCTGGAAACAACAATTCTCTTCTTTCTCTTATCAAAATCGATAATTTCAGTTTCGAATTCTTCTCCAATGAATTTGCTTAAATCTTTTTGGAATCTAACAGAAACATGAGATGCTGGGATAAATACATTTAATCCTCTGTAATCTGCAGTTAAACCACCCTTTACTTGGTTCTTTACAGTTACTGTGATATTTTCTTTGTTGTTATAAAGTTCTTCAACTTCATCCCAAATCTTCATATCAGCAACTCTTTTTGTTGAAAGAACAACATTGCCATCTCCATCATCCATCTTTAGAACATATACATCAATTTCTTGACCTTGTTCATAAAGATCTTGAGGATTAACATCTGGTCCTCCTGCTAGTTCATCTTTTGAAATGATACCATCTGATCTGTATCCAAGATTCACCATTACTTCTGAATCAGTTATATATAAAACCTCTCCAGTTACTACTTCGCCCTTTCTAATTCTTTTGAAAGAATTATCAATGGCTTCCATCATCTCACCTTTGTCAAAATTTTCCATCCTACAAACAGCCTCCTTGATTACCGATTCCGGTGTGGATGCTCCGGCGGTAATACCAATTTTATTAAATTTTTTAAATATATTTAAATCAATGTCTTTAATAGACTGAATTAAAAATACATTTTTACAATTTAATTTTGCAATCTCTGCAAGTTTTTTTGTATTAGAAGATTTTTTGCCGCCAAGTACTATAACAGCGTCAACTTTTTTTGATAAATCTCTAATACTCTCTTGTCTCTTGAAAGTTGCATTACATATAGTATTATAAACTAAAACTTCATCTTTTGAAATATTTTTTATAATATTTATTGCTTTTTCAAAAAATTCTACATTATTTGTAGTTTGTGATACGACTACAATCTTTCCCTCTGGAATTTTTATGTCTTCCAAGCTAGAAATAATAGTTGCAGAGTCATTGCATCTGGAATTAATCCCTATAACTTCAGGGTGATTATAATTCCCGATAATTACTATATTATAACCTTTTTTATAGAAATTATCTACTATATTATAAACTTTTTCTACTTTAGGGCAAACGCAATTTATTATTTCGTTATTGTTTTCTATTAGTTCATCTAAAATCTTTTTGTGGACTCCATGACTTCTTATAATTACTTTTGAATCATGGACATGCGGGTCATCGATTTTTTTTACGCCCTTATCTTCTAGTTCCTTCACCACAAATTCGTTGTGGACTAAGTCGCCATAGGAGTAGACGCCCTCTTTAGCACTATCAAATGCCATTTTAACGGCTCTTTTTACTCCTCCACAAAAGCCCCTTACATATGCTACAATAATTTCCATTTTATCTCATCACCATAGACCATTCTCATTATGTCCTGAGAAATATTTTCTAATTCTTCATTTGAATATTTTATTTCCTTATTAATTTTTACTGGCTTTCTAAAATAAATTCTATTTTTTCTAAAGGGCTTGTAGTCCCCCTCAATAAAAACTGGAAGAACTTCTGAATTAGTTTTTTGTGCAATTAATGCCACCCCTGATTTTATTCTTGTGTAGTCAATTTCACTCACCCTAGTTGCTTCAGGGAAAATCCCAAGGACATCTTCATTTTTCAAAATTTTTAGGGCAGTCTTTACAGCTTTTAAGTCATTATTATTTCTGTCCACGGGAAAGGCTCCCATTTTGTTCAAAAAATCGCCTAGAACTTTATATTGAAAGAGTTCTTTTTTTGCCATCCAATGAATTTGCCTTGGAAAAATTGCAGAAAGTGTCACTGGATCAAGGTTGCTCTTGTGATTTCCACAAACTATTAGTCTTTTTTCTTCAACAGGAATATTTTCTATTCCAAGAACTTCAATTCTATATATAATTTTTACAAAAAATCCAATAAAAACTTGTACAAATTTGTAAAACATAAGTCACCTTTTAATGTATGAAATAATTTTTTCTATAGTTTCTTCAGCATTTAAGTCTGTGCTATCAATTAAAATTGCATCATCAGTCTTTATGAGGGGAGAATTTTCTCTGTGAGAATCGTTGTAGTCTCTGACCTTTAAATCTGCCAGTACATCCTCAAAGTTTAGGCTATCGTCAGCAAGTTGCTTGTACCTTCTCATGGCGCGAGTCTCTACATCTGCAGTGAGAAAAAATTTGTATTCAGCATCCTTTAAAACCACTGAGCCAATGTCTCTTCCCTCCATGACAACATCTCTATCCTTGGCAATTTCTCTTTGCATCTTTACCAAGTAATCTCTAATAATTTTTTTCTTAGAAAATTCAGAAGTTTTATTAGAAATTTTATTTTCCCTAATTTCCTTTGACACATCTCTTCCATCTAAAAATATTTTATCGCCATCAAAATTTATTTTTGTCTCACTTAAAATTTTTTCATAGTCACTTTCATCTGCCCTTAAAAGTTTAAGAGTTATGGCTCGGTACATGGCACCTGTGTCTATATATAAGATCTCAAGTCTATTTGCTATTTCCTTTGCTATGGAACTTTTGCCAGAGCCTGCTGGTCCATCTATTGCAATTTTCATTTTTACCTCCAAAAAAATCACTACAATCCATAGTAGTGATTAATCTCATTATATTTTATTTTCAAAAATAAGTAAAGGAATAGACTTTACAAATTGATTCCGCAAGAATATCCTGTTGAATTTGCAATCTGAATGTTAAATCCACCAGTTAGTCCGTCAAGGTCAAGAACTTCTCCAATAAAATAAAGCCCCTTAACTTTTTTTGACTCCATAGTCTTGGGGTCTATGTCTTTTACATCGACACCCCCACTTGTTACTATGGCTCTATCAATGTCGTCAAGTGAATCAAATTTTAAGGCAAAGTTCTTTATAGTTTTAACTAAACTTTCTCGGTCTTCCTTTGTAATTTGATTTACCTTTTTGTCTCCAGATATGTCTGCACCTTCAAGGACATAAATAATTAAATCTCTTGGCAAAAGTGACTTCATTACATTTTCTAGGTTTTTATTTTGATTTTCGTGAAAGTCCCTTAAAATTCTCGCATCAAGCTTTTCAGGATCAAGGGCTGGCTTTAAGTCCAAGTACATTTCAAAATCTTTTAACCTATTTATTTTACTTGAAGTTGTAAGGACTATGGGACCGCTAATGCCCCTGTGAGTAAAAAGCATTTCGCCAAATTCTCTGGAAAGAATTTTTTTATCCTTTAGGATTTTTAATTCAACATTTTTTAAAGTTAGTCCTGCCAAGGAAAAATTATTTTTTAAATTTATGCCAATGAGTCCCGGCACTTGGTCTATGACCTTGTGGCCAAAGTCTTTTGCAAACTTATAGCCGTCGCCAGTTGACCCAGTGAGCTTATAGGATATGCCACCACTTGCGATTACGACTTTGTCAAATTTTTCTCTGCCATTTATCATAAACTTTCCGTCAACTTTTTCTATGGAAGTCACTTCATAATTTAAATTTATTTTTACTCCCAGATCCTTTAATTTTTTTTCATAGGCTTTTATGACATCAGAGGACTTGTCACTAGCAGGAAAAACTCTATTACCTCTTTCAACTTTAAGAGGAAGGCCCAGTTCTTCAAAGTAATAATAAGTAGTAAAGGGTGAAAAAGAATAAATTGATGAGTACATAAAGCTAGAATTATTTACAATATTTTTCAAAAATTCTCTCTCGTCGCAATAATTAGTGAGATTGCATCTTCCCTTGCCCGTAATAAATAATTTTTTGCCCAATTTTTCATTTTTTTCGAAGATAGTAACCTGGTGATTTTCTGCAGCCTTTATGGCACACATCATCCCAGCAGGTCCTCCTCCAATTATTGCAATATTCATCTCTCTACCTTCTTTTCAATTAAATAAACTATAGGTGGATTATTTTTTTGATTGTAAAACTCTCTCTTTTCCACTTTAAAGATCTTTTGGTCGAGATTTTTTAAAAAATCATCTACTCCAAGTCTTTCTTCAAGAGAATTTTCATGACCTAAATAGGAAACCACAATTATTATTCCGCCCTCAGAAATTTTTTCTGTAGCTTTTTTAAGTGATGAAATAGTTGAATCTTTTAAAGTTGTAATTTTTTTGTCTGAGCCAGGAAGGTATCCAAGATTATAAATTACTAGGTCAAATTTTTCTATTTTATCTATATTTTCGTGGCTATCCAAAAATAATTTATAATTTTTATAATCCTTTAAGAGTTTTTTTGCAGCGTCAATAGCTTCTTCTTGCAGGTCAAATCCATAGAGGAAGCCCTCATCTCCCACTGTCTCTAAAAGTTTTAGGCTGTCCTTGCCCTTTCCCACAGTGGCATCCACAGCGATTTTTCCTAAAAAATTATGAGATAGAACTTCGTCAACTATCTCAAAATATTTTTCCTTTACAATCATTTTAATCCCTTTAAATACTTGATTTCTTTTTCATTTAAGTATCTGTAATTTCCAACTTCAAGGTCGAGGAGTTCAATCTCTCCCATGGAAATTCTCTTTAGTTTTTTTACGCTGTGACCAATGTAGTCAAACATCCTCTTCACTTGATGATTTTGTCCCTCAAAAATTTCTATTTCTAAAATTGAATCTTGCTTAAAGTTTTTTAAAATCCTAACATTTGCTGGAGAAGTCTTTAAGTCTCTAATGTCAAGTCCTTCCCTTAAAAGAGAAAGTTCATGGGCATTAGGTGTTCCTTCTACAGTTACAATATATTTTTTGCCAATTTTATATCTTGGATGCATTAAAATATTTGCAAGCTGCCCGTCATTTGTGAGGAGAACTAAGCCTGTGGTGTCAATGTCAAGTCTTCCCACAGGATAAACTCTGTAGTCGTCTGGCACAAGGTCAGTTACAGTTTGTCTGTCCTTTTCATCATTGGCACTTGTGACAACGCCAATGGGCTTATTTAAAATCATGTAAATTTTTTTATTTTCAAGTGTTAGCCTCTTGCCATTTAAGTAAACTCTGTCAACATTGGGGTCAATTTTTGTGCCAAGCTCTGTGACAATTTTGTCGTTGACTTTTACAAGACCTTCCTTAATGTATTCTTCACACTTTCTTCTCGATGCAGCTCCGCAGTGAGCCATGTATTTTTGTAATCTCAATTAGATTCCTCCTCTAATTCCTTTAAGTCAGGCAGATCTTCTAAATTTTTCATGCCAAACTTTTGCAAAAATTTATCAGTGGTGCTGTATAAATTTGGATGACCAATCCTGTCAAGCTTGCCAGAAATTTCTATTAAATTAAAATCAAGAAGACCTTTGATTGTGCTGTCGCAGTTGACTCCTCTTAGCTCCTCTACTTCAACTTTTGTCACTGGTTGCTTGTAGGCGATAATGGAAAGAGTTTCAAGGGCAGGCTTGGAAAGATTTTTTTCGTTTTTTTCTTTAATTAAATTTTTAAGATAGGGCTCATTTTCTTGCTTAGTGCCAAGTTGAAACTTGCCGTCCACTTCTCTTAGCCTAAGTCCTGAAGTTTCATTTTTATAATTTTCCTTCATCTCCATGAGAATTTCCCTTGTGTAGTCCTTTCTAAGTTCAAGTGTACTGGCAAGGTCCTCTAGGCTAATGGGGTCGCCCCAAATAAAAAGTATTGATTCAATTATTGATTTGAGTTTGTTCTTGTCCATGGTATTCTCTTTCTTCAATTAAAATATCTGCAAAATTGTCGCTTTGATTTGCTGTGATGTACTGATTCTTTATAAGTTCAAGCATTCCCAAAAAATAAGTTATAACATCAACCTTATAGACTATATCTACTAAAAGTTGGCTGAATTTTATTTTTTTATTTTTCTTTAAAGCTTGCTTGATCTTTCTCGATGCGTCCTCAACTTTAAAATATTCTCTTTCAATGCCAACAATTTCCTTGTCCTTGTAGTTCTTCAAAATATTGAAAAAGGCAAGGGAAAGTTTTTCCACATTGGAATCCTTTAAAAAATCCATTTCGCTCATGGAAAATATTTCTGTCCTTAGCTTGTAAAAGGACTTTGACTCATATTCCTCTTGAATTTTTAAAATCTCTGAAGCCTCTTTGTACTTTTTGTATTCCAAAAGACTTTCAACCAGGTCAAGCCTTGGGTCTTCTTCCACTTCTTCATCATCTAAGGCTTCTTTTTTTGGAAGGAGCATTTTTGATTTTATCTCCAAAAGAGTAGATGCCATTAAAATAAAATCAGAAGTGAGAGTGAGGTTTAGCTTCTTCATATTTTCAATGTATTTTAAAAATTCTTCAGTGATTTTAAAAATTGGAATGTCGTAAATATCTATTTCATTTTCTTTTATTAAATCTAAAAGAAGATCCATTGGACCTTCATAAGTTTTTAAAACAATATTGTATTCCATAGCTTGATTCCCAAGTAAATAATTCCGCTTAAAATACTTTCGATAATTGGCGCTATAAATTTGTCTACAAAGCCAGAAAAAATCATTATTACAAGGACAAAGTAAAAATATTTTTCGTACTTATAAAATTTATATTCCAATTTTTCTGGCAAAAGTGTCGCCAAGACCTTTGACCCATCAAGGGGTGGAAGGGGCACAAGATTAAATACGCCAAGCATAATGTTGTACCAAAAAATTGATGTGAAAAGTGGTGTCAAAAAGGATGACTTGTAGTTTAAGTAAACTAAAATAATTCCTGAAATGAAACCAAGAACAAAATTAGTAAAAACTCCTGCAAGAGAAACTAAAAGTGAGGCAACTTTTCTGTTGCCCTTAAACCTATAGGGGTTAATTGGCACAGCCTTTGCCCAACCAAACCTAAAAATAATCATAGAAATTAAACCCACAGGGTCAATGTGATTAAGTGGGTTTAAGCTAAGTCTTCCGTCATCCTTTGCAGTTGTGTCTCCACAGAGATAGGCAACATAACCATGGGCTATCTCATGTGGAATAATTGCAATCATAAGTGCAATAATATTTATTGCAATAGATGCTATATCTAATTTATTCATTTCAATCAATCTCTTCTATAATTAATTTATAATCTTCCCTCTTGTCAGAAAAAGTATAGGCAGCTTTAATTCTTTCTATAGCGCCTGCTACTTCATTTTTCTTTTCAGTGTAAATTGTGGCAATTTTTTCGCCCTTTTCCACGAAGTCACCAACTTTTTTGTGAAGGTAAATTCCTGCACTTAAATCAAGGACATCGCCCTTCTTGTGTCTACCGGCTCCAAGATCTCTTGATGCAATGCCAATTTCAATTGCTTCAATGGATTTTACAAAGCCTGTTTCTTCTGATGTGATGTCTTTTATTATTGATGACTTTTTAAATTTATCTGTGTCATCAATGTAGGATGGATCTCCGCCTTGAAGCTCAACCATTTCCTTGAACTTTTCTATTGCAGAGCCGTCAGAAATTTTTCCTTCAAGAACTTTTCTTGCCTCATCTTCAGTTTTTGCCAGGCCTTCCATAATCATTAACTTAGAGCCAATTCTCAGTGCAATTTCCTTAAGATGACCAGATTTTTTGCCCTTTAAAATATTTATAGCTTCTATAACTTCTAGACTGTTTCCTATGGCATCGCCAAGAGGCTCGTTCATGCTTGTTATTATTGCCTTAGTGTTTCTGCCGAATTTTTTGCCAAGATTTACCATGAGTTCTGATAGTTCAACAGCTGATGGAATGTCCTTCATAAAGGCTCCACTGCCTACTTTTACATCTAAAACAAGGCCGTCTGTGCCTAGGGCAATCTTCTTTGAAAGAATGGATGATGCAATTAAACTTACATTGTCAACAGTTGCCGTTGCATCTCTTAGGGCATATAAAAGTTTATCTGCAGGCACAATATTTTCTGTTTGACCAATTACTGCTATATTTGATTTTTTTAAAATTTCAACAAATTCTTTGCCGCCAATATTTATATTAAAGCCAGGAATTGACTCAAGCTTGTCTAGAGTTCCGCCAGTGTGTCCAAGTCCCCTGCCACTCATCTTGGCAAAGACAAGCCCCACTGATGCAAGTAGTGGTCCAAGGACAAGGGTAACTGTGTCGCCAACGCCACCAGTGGAATGCTTGTCCACCTTAGAACCTGGCACTTCAGATAAATCAACGCGGTCACCAGAATCTATCATTGCCTTTGTTAGGTAATAAGTTTCATCTAAATTTAACTTGTTAAAATAAACTGCCATCAAAAAAGCTGAAACTTGGTAGTCAGGTATTTCTCCCTTTACATAATTTTCAATAAAAAATTTTATTTCTTCTTCACTTAAGGCTTTGTTTTCCTTTTTCTTTTGAATAATATCTAAAAAATTCATCAAATCTCCTCAATGATTTCATTTAAAAGTTCTTTAAATTTGCCAGCAACAAGATTTCCCACTTCAACAACTTCTGCGTGATCAAGTGGCGTGTCGAGAATGCCCGTACTCATATTAGTGATAGTTGAGATGCCTAGAATCTTAAGTCCCCTGTGTCTTGCAACAATTGCTTCAGGCACTGTGCTCATGCCAACAGCATCTGCTCCAAGTATCCTCGCCATTCTAACTTCTGCTGCTGTCTCATAAGATGGTCCTGTGAAGTACATGTAGACACCCTTTCTTATGCCAATGCCAAGTTTTTTTGCAGAATTTTCTGCAAGGTCAACAAGTTCTGGCGTGTAAAGGTCAGTCATATCAGGAAATCTTGGTCCAAGTTCCTCGTCATTAGGACCTATTAATGGATTTTTGCCCATTAAATTTATGTGGTCTGTAATTATCATTAGGTCTGCTGGATTAAAATCAGTGTTTACTCCACCTGCGGCGTTAGTTAAAATTAAAGTCTTCACTCCCAAGTCTGCAAGGACCCTTATAGGATAGATGACATCAGACATGTCGTAGCCTTCGTAAAAGTGGATTCTACCCTTCATTAGGCAGACATTTTTTGAATTTATTTTTCCAAAAATTAACTTGCCATCATGACCCTTAACTGTGGAAACTGGAAAGCCAGGAATGTCTTTGTAGGCTATTTCAATTTTATCTTCAATTGAATCTGCAAAGTCGCCAAGTCCTGATCCAAGGACAATTCCTATTTCAGGTTCAAGCTTTGTTTGTTCTCTTATATATTTAATAGTCTTATCCATTTTTCCTCCTAAAATTATTGTAGAATAAAATTCCTGCCACAGATTTTGAGTCAGTTATTTCGCCAAAACTTATAAGTTTTAAAGCTTCCTCGAATTTTACTTTTTCCACACTTAGGTGCTCAAACTCGTCAAGATCTTGGTCTCCTTCTGTAAGTCCACCAGCGTAGAAAATAAATAACTTTTCATTAGTAAAGCCAGGAGAAGAATAAGTTTCTAAAAGATATTCAGATTTTTCTGCATCATAGCCAGTCTCTTCCTTTAATTCACGAAGAGCTGCCTTTTGTGGTTCTTCTCCAAAGTCCACCATGCCTGCAGGAATTTCATAAATTTCTTTGTCAATTGCCTTTCTGTATTGTTTTATAAGGATAATCTCGTCATCTTCTGTTATAGCAATTATGCCAACAGCAGGCTGTCTCTCCACAATTTCTCTTTTAGTGTACTTTTGACCCTCCATCTCAACTGTGTCAACTCTTAGTTGTAAGACTTTGCCGTCAAAAATCTTTGTGGATTTCATAGTTCTCTCTACATAATTTGAATTTGCCATTTAATCACCAATCATTTCCTTTGCAGTTTCTATTGCAACTTCACTTACATTCATTCCGCCAATTAATCTTGCAACTTCTTCCACTCTCTCATCATAATTTAACTTGTCAATTGTAGAAATTGTGCTGTTATTAACCACATCTTTTTTTATAGCAAAATGTGTGTCTGCCAGTGCAACAATTTGTGGCAAGTGAGATATTACTATAACTTGCCTGTCCCTTGCAAGTTCTTTTATCTTGTTGCCCACAATTTGTGCAGTCTTTCCACTAATACCCGTATCAATTTCATCAAAAACCAAAGTAGGAATGTTGTCTTTCTCAGCAATGATGCTCTTAAATCCAAGCATAATTCTACTCATTTCACCGCCAGATGCAACCCTTGCCATAGGCATTAAGTCTTGACCTAAGTTCGGTGCAATTAAAAATTCAATTTTATCAATTCCATCAAGGGAAAGGTCTTTGTCACTTATATCGATTTTAAATTTTGCACCCTTAATATTTAATTTGTTAATCTCTTCTTCTACTTTTTTCTCTAAAACTCTTGCAGTTTTCTTTCTGTTGTCGCTAATTTCTCCTGCAAGTTTTAAAGCCTGGTCTTCTAAATTTTTTATTTTATTTAAAAGTTTTTGTAAATTATCTTCAAAGTTTTGCAAAAATAAAAGTCTTTCCTTTATTTCATCATAGAAAGAGTTTATCTTCTTGACATTGTTTCCGTATTTTAGTTTTAAATTATTAACAAGGTCAATTCTCTCCTTTAAATATTGGAGTTTTTCCTCGTCAACTTCGCTGGAATTTATAATTCTATCAAGGTCCTTTGCAATATCAGATAGCCTATACCTAATGTCCTCAAGCTCTTCTTCTGTTGACTTTAGATCCTTGTTGTACTTTGTGACATCAACAATATTACCTATTATCTTGTCTAAAATATCTTCGGCGGAGACACTTTCGTAGCCGTCATTTATAAGTGACTTTGCCTGAGATAATTTTATTAGGGTGTCAGTCATGTTGTTTAGGGCGTTAAAATCATCGTAAAGTTCTTCGTCATCGTAATCAGTTAAACCCGCATCTTCGATTTCTTTTATTTGATAGGACAACAAATCCATTTCTCTGTCCTTATTTTTTTCAAGGAAAGTCTTTTCTTGGTATTCATCTTTTAATGAATTTATCTCTTGAACAAGATCTTTTAACTTCAAGAGTAAATCTTTTTGAGCCTTTCCAGAAAAATCATCAATTAATTTTAGCTGATTTTTGTTGTCCATAAGTGAAATTGACTCATGTTGGGCAAAAATATCAATTAGATGACTTGAAATTTTTGATAGAATTTGAGAAGTTATAGTTCTGTTGTTAATCCTCGTAATTGATGGACCCTTGTCTCTTATTTCCTTGGAAATGACAATTAAATCTCCTGAATCAATTCCATATTGATACAAAAGTTCTTTAGTCTCCTCGTCATAGGAAGAAAAGACTGCTTCGATAAAAGCTCTGTCCTTTCCCTTTTTTATAATATCCTTATTTACTCTTTGACCAAGGACAAGACCAAGGGAGTCTATGATAATTGACTTACCAGAACCTGTTTCTCCAGTTAAAACATTTAAACCACTTTCAAACTCAATTTTCATATTTTCAATTATTGCAAAATTCTCGATATTTAACTCTAAAAGCATATTTCACCTAATCATTTAAACTTTCATAAGCCCTATTTACAATATCACTTGCATCAAAATTTTCACTAGACTCTTCAAAATTTGACAAGTAAATTAAAAATTCAATGTTGCCACTTGTGCCCTTAATTGGAGAATTTGTGAGGGCAAGAATATTTAAATCCAAGTCCCTAGCAAGACCTATTATCTTTTCAATAACTTCAATATGTACTTTTTTGTCCCTAACTATGCCGCCCTTGCTAACTTTGCCCTTGCCTGCTTCAAACTGTGGCTTAATAAGTGCTACAATTTTTCCCTTTTTACCACAAATTTCTTTTGCAACGGGAAGGACTAATTCAAGGGAAATAAAGGAAACATCAATGGAAATAAAATCAACTTCCTCTGTTATTAATGTAGTGTCGAAATATCTAATATTAGTTCTCTCAAGAGAGACTACCCTATCATCCATCCTTAGTCTGTAGTCAAGCTGATTGTAACCCACATCAATGGCATAAACTTTTTTGGCACCATGTTTTAGCATGCAGTGAGTGAAGCCTCCAGTTGAGGCGCCTATGTCAACGCAGACAGCACCCTCTAGGTCTATGTCATAATCGTCAATCATCTTTTCAAGCTTGTGACCACCTCTTGACACAAAGCTGTCCTCTAAGCCCTTGATGTAGACTTTGGCATCATCCTTTAATTGCATGCCTGGCTTTTCCACTCTTTCAGTGCCAATAAAAACCTTGCCTTCCATTATTAATCTCTTGGCTTTTTCTCTGGAATCGATTAGGCCCTTTTCAACTAATAAAACATCTGCGCGTTTTTTAGCCATTATCTGCTCCTATTTATTAGTTTTGCAACAAAACTTTTTAGTAAATTGTCTTTAAGCTCAAGCCCTTCAAGTGCTTCATAGGAAGAATTAGTAAGGTCCACAATTTCATTTTTTAAATCCTCTTTTTCCTTGAAGAAGAGCATATTTATTTCGCCACTGTCAGGATCCTTGTCCTCATCAAGTAAGTCGTCTTCATATTGATAGGCAAGACCAATATTTTCACCAAACTTTGAAAGTTTAGTGATGTTGTCTGCTTCAACTCCTGCTATTATGCCACCTACAACTACAGATGCCTTTATTAGAGCGCCTGTCTTTAGCTTGTACATATTTTCGCAGATGTCCTCGTTATAATCAGCCACCTTAAAATCTATGTCAATAGTTTGTCCGCCAATCATTCCATTTACGCCAGTGGCATTATAGATGTATTTCATTGCCCTTATTGCTCTTTTTAGGTCGTCTTTGTCTTCAAGATTTTCAATATGTCTAAGAAGAATTTCCATGGACATATTTAGAAGTCCGTCCCCTGCCAAAGTGGCAATTCCTTCAGTATAAACCTTGTGATTAGTAGGCTTTTCTCTTCTAAAATCGTCATTATCCATGGCTGGAAGATCGTCATGAATTAGAGAATAAGTATGTATCATCTCAATTGCAGCAGCAAAGGGAAGAATTTTATCAAAGGAATCCTCTTCACTTGAAAACTCACTGTAAGTCAAAAGAGTTAGCATAGGTCTAATTCTCTTTCCACCAGAAAAAAGTGAATATTTCATAGAATCAATTACCTTATGTTGTGGACTGTCGTCATATTCAAGTAGTGAGCTCAAATAATTGTTAAATTTTTCTAATAAATTATCTGTATCTGTCATCTTTCTTGTCCTCAATAAATTCAGAATTTTCTTCTGCAATAGTTTTAATTTTGCCTTCGTATGCCTTTAGAGTATTGTTAAGATACTTGTAAAGTTCAATGCCTTCTTCGTACTTTTTTATGGAATCTTCGAGACTAATGTCCTTAGACTCAAGTTCCTTTATAATTTTTTCAAGCTCTCTAAAAGAACTTTCGTAATCTCTTTGCATTTAATCCCTCATTTCCACTTCTTGAACCTTGGATTTAACATTTCCATCCTTGAATTTTAGAGAAATAATTTCTCCAAGCCTTGCATCCTTGGCAGATTTTAACTCTAATCCGTCTTCTGTAAGTATTTCAATTTTATTAATCTTATCAAAGGCTGAATTTAATCTTACCCTTAGAAAATTTAGCCTTTCCCTTTCATTTTTTAATCTATTATCTAAATCGTAGTCCAAAATAAACCTTTCATAGGATTTAAACTTGTCAAATTCATCTTTAATGCGTGAATTAAAATAATAAGTTAAAAGTTTTTTATTAAAGTTCAAATTTTCCCTATTTTTGCTGATTTTGGAAGATAATTTCACTGAAATATTATTAAGCCTATAGGAATAATTTTCAATTTCCTTGGACTTATTTAACTTAAAATTCTGCAAGTAAAACTTTTTCTTTTGAAGATCATAAGCGTGGTCCTGCAAAATTTTTTCCATGGAATTATTTAATAAAGTTCCCCTATAAAGTAGGTCTCTCGTCATAGAATTCATCTTATAAACTTGATTTTTTAGAGAAATATTATTGTATAGAGAAATCAGCTTCAAGTGACTGACACTTAGCCTTCTCTCTATTAAATTGCTGAGCTCATCTTTCTTTTTAGAAAGGAAGTCTATAATTTCATCTTCGCTGAGAGTTGCAAGTTCAGCTGCATTTGTTGGGGTTGCCGCCCTTAAATCTGCCACAAAATCGCATATAGTGTAGTCGATTTCGTGACCAACGGCAGAAATAATAGGAATTTTTGACGCAAAAATTTCTCTGGCAAGGCTCTCGTCGTTAAAAACAAATAAGTCCTCAAAACTTCCGCCACCACGAGCAATAATTATTGTGTCAACTATCTCTTTTTCATTAAAATATTTTATGCCGCGAATTAAATTTTCACTTGCCGCATCACCTTGAACTAAACTTGGAAAAACATAAATGTCACAGTTTTTATTTCTCTTTCTAAAGAGATTTATAACATCTTTTATGGCAGCGCCACTTGTAGATGTGATTAATCCAATAGAAGATGGATATTTTTTGATTTTTTTCTTATGAGAAGGATCAAAAAGACCTTCCTCAGAAAGTTTTTTCTTTAATTCCAAGTATTTTTGGTAGAGATTTCCCCTGCCATCAAGCTCAATTTCACTGGCATATAAAAAAATCCTGCCACTTCTCTCATAGTAAGTGACAGTGCCCTTAGCCATGACCTTGGCACCGTCAGATAATTTAATATTTACATCATCCTGACTTGCCATTGCATCAATTCTTGCAAACTTGTCCTTTAGAGAAAAATAAATATTGCCATTACTATGCACATTTAAATTCGTGACCTCGCCAGTGATGTTAATATCCCTTAAGATGTAGTCCATTGAGATTAGCTTTTTGATGTAATTGTTAAGTTCACTTACATTAAAAGCAGCCTTTGCCAAATTAAAAACTCCTATAAATAGTTCCCAAAATTCCGTTTATAAATTTAGGCGCATCATCAGAACTATAGAGCCTTGCAATGTCAACAGCTTCGTTAATAGAAACTTCTGGTGGAATGTCATCTTTGTACAAAAATTCATAGACAGCAATCCTTAAAATTTGCCTATCCACCTTGGCAAGCCTAGCCATAGTCCAACCCTTTAAGTTCTTTTCGATTGTCTCATCGACAGTTTCGAGCTTGTCCAAAATATCTGGCACAACCCTATTAATATAATCAGCCTCATCGCCTAAGAAGTGATTATTTTCCATAAATAAATTTAAATTGTCGAGAGAAAAATCATTGTTTATGTCCATAGAAAAGAGTGCCTGCATGGCACCTATTCTTGCTTTCTTTCTACTCATTTTACAATCGTCTTTTCAGAATTTTTTAAAGCTATGCCTGAAATGTGTACATTCACTTCCACGACATCAAAGTCTGTCATATTTTCAATAGCTTCCTTAACTTGTGCTTGCACCTTTTCAGAAAGCTCAACGATTTTAACTCCGTACTCAATAGTAATATATACATCTACAATAGTTTCTCTTTCTCCAATATTAACTCTTACGCCCTTATTGAAGTTTTTTGTATTTAAAATGTCAGTAACTTGAGACTTGAAGTTTGATCCAACTTTGACAACGCCATCAACACTTTCAGCTGCAACTGATGCAACTGTAGCGATAACATCTTCAGAAATCTTAACCTTTCCATCTGCCTCATTACCATTAACAAGATATTTATTATCCACTATTACACCTCCAAATTAACTAAAATAATTATACCAAATACTTCTTATATTATCAATTTATTGCACTTTGCCGCACTTTTAAAAATAAATTTTTCTTGAAATTTTTGCCAAATCAAGGTTTTTTATAAAATAAAAAGCCCGAGGGCTAATACTTAACATCTACTAAGTATAGTCCGCAGGCTGGTGCTGTTGGTCCTGAAGCCTTTCTCTTTTTCTTTTCCAAGGCTTCCTTCATGTATTCAATTTCTCTTTGTCCTCGTCCTATTTCAAGGGCAGTTCCAGTTACTATTCGTATCATATTTTTTAAGAAGGCCTTTGCAACAAAGTCCAGATACAAAAAGTCGCCATCTTCTATTACATCAATTCGCTCTATTGTCCTTATTGAATCTTTTACTACAGCTCCCTTACCCATAAAGGAGTTGAAGTCATGCTCGCCAATTAAGTATGATAGAGCCTTTCTCATTCTCTCTGGGTCCACTTCATAGGGGTATTCATAGGCCCTATTTAAAAGAAGGGCATTTCTATAGCGAGATCTGTGGACCACATAGCGATATTTTTTTAACTTTGCATCGTATCTGGCGTGAAAATTATCTGGCACAAATTTTGCACCCACAACTGAAACATCTTCAGGCAAGTTAAAGTTTATAACTTTTGGAAGATTTCCAATGTCAATTGTGGTGTCTGAATAAAAATTTGCATACTGACCAAGGGCATGAACTCCCCTGTCAGTTCTGCCTGCATAAAAAACTTTTACTTCTTCCTTTAAGGTTTTGGCAAGACCCTTATTTAGTTCGCCTTCCACAGTTCTCTCATCAGGTTGAATTTGAAAGCCGTGAAAGTTAGTGCCATCATAAGTTATTTTTATCAGTATATTCATAGTTTTGAAACCAAAATTATTGCTACAAAAAATATTAAATTGCCCACAAAAATAATTACATCTTTTTTCACAATTTTTGATGCATTCATTTTTGTCCTGCCATCTCCACCTCTGTAGCATCTTGCTTCCATGGCTGTGGCAAGTTCTTCTGCCCTTCTAAAGGAATTTATAAAGAGGGGAACAAGAAGGGGCACTAAATTTTTTGCACGCTTCACTATATTTCCTGATTCAAAATCTGCTCCTCTTGCCATTTGTGCCTTCATAATTTTGTCTGTTTCTTCGATTAGAGTTGGAATAAACCTAAGGGCAATTGTCATCATCATGGCAATTTCATGACTTGGCACTCCAATTTTCCTAAAGGGTCTAAGGAGTGACTCAATTCCATCTGTAAGTTCAATTGGCGATGTTGTATAAGTAAGTAGTGATGTGCCAAGAACTAAAAGTATAAGTCTTATGCCCATAAATACTGCAAGGTCAATTCCTTCTTGTGAAATTTTCAAAATTCCAAATGTGTATTTTGCTTCTCCTGGTGAGAAAAATAAATTTATTATGAAGGTAACCAGTATTATCCATTTAAGTGGTTTAAGCCCGCGAAGGACTAAGCCCATAGGTAGTTTTGCCACATAGATAATAAGTAGCAAATAAATTACCACTGGCAAATACATAAATACTGATGAGATGAAAAACAGAGATGCAATGAAAAGTATCATAGTAAGCATCTTTAGCTTTGGGTCGTATTTATGAACTAGGGTTTCTCCTGGAAAATACTGTCCAATTGTTATATCTTTAAACATGAGAAACACCTCTCAAATATTTTATCAAAGACTCCTTGGCTTCTTCCAATGTAATGGAGTCTTCGTTAATGTCTAGTCCCTTCTTCTTTAAAGTTCTCATAAGAGATGTAATTTGTGGTATGCCAAGTCCAACTGAAAGGAGTTTGTCCTCGTTTCTAAAAATTTCTCTTGGGTTTGAGTCCAAAAATACTTTTCCCTTGTCCATTACAATTATTCTCTCAGCAATTTTTGCCACATCTTCCATAGAGTGAGAAACTAAAATTACAGTGATCTTTCTTTTTTCGTGAATGCTTTTTATTTCACTAAGGATTTCGTCACGACCTCTTGGGTCAAGTCCTGCCGTTGGCTCGTCTAAGATTAAAACCTTTGGCTCCATGGCAAGGACCCCTGCTATGGCTACTCTTCTCTTTAGTCCACCAGAAAGTTCAAAGGGCGACTTGTCCTTATAAGTTTCGTAGTCAAGTCCCACTGAATCCATGGAGGACTTAACTCTTCTTAGGACTTCTTCTTCAGATAAATCTAAGTTACCTGGTCCAAAGGCAATGTCTCTCTCTATAGTCTCTTCAAAAAGTTGGTACTCTGGGTATTGAAAAACAAGACCAATTTTTTTTCTCAGTTCAGTTAAGTTTGAGCTGGACTTGTCTACCTTCATTCCATCCACAATTATTTCTCCACTGCTAGGCTTTAAAAGTCCATTTAAGTGTTGAATAAAAGTTGATTTGCCAGAACCTGTATGTCCAATGAGACCTATAAATTCATTTTCTTCAATTTTTAAATTTATATCATCAATTGCCTTCTTCTCAAAGGGAAGGCCCTCACTATAAATATGTGTTAAATTTTTTATCTCTATAAGTGACATATTTCCTTCACCATTTCTTCGATATTTAAAACTTCTGTGGAAATTTCAATACCATCTTTTTTAAGCTCATGTGCCAGTTCTGTAACTTGTGGTACATCCAGTCCCAATTTTTTTATTTCATCAACATGAGAAAATACTTCCCTAGGCTTTCCGCTTAGGACAATATTTCCATCTTCCATAACTACAACTCTGTCGCTAATGGCTGCTTCTTCCATGTAGTGAGTGATTAGGATAATAGTTTTATTTTCTTCTTTATTTAACTTCACGAGGGTGTCAATAACTTCGCGCCTTCCACTTGGGTCAAGCATGGCAGTTGGCTCGTCTAAAATTATATATTTTGGACTCATGGCAAGGATGCCTGCTATGGCAACTCTTTGCTTTTGTCCACCAGATAAAAGATGGGGAGCATTCTTCTTGTAATCAGTCATGCCAACATCTTCTAGGGCCTTGTCCACTCTCTTTCTTATTTCAGCTGGCTCAATGCCAAGATTTTCTGGACCAAAGGCTACTTCATCTTCGACAATTGTGGCAACTAATTGGTTGTCTGGATTTTGAAAAACCATGCCAGCATTGCGCCTTATGTCCCAAATTTCCTCTTCATTCTTCGTATTCATGCCGTCAACAAGAACGTCTCCTTGGTCAGGAATTAAGAGTCCATTAATTAATTTTGCAAGAGTTGACTTGCCTGAACCATTGTGTCCAAGGAGGGCAACAAACTCGCCTTCATTTATTTCTAAATCTATATCTTTTAAAATTTGTTTTGCATTTTCATCTTCATAATCGTATTTAAAAGACAAATTTTTTATGCTAATCATTACATCACCTTTATGTTAACCTATTATAAATCATAACTTAACAAAAATCTAGCTTATTTAACTGAAACATGGGGACTATCCCCTAGGTAAAATCTTAGAGGAAGATGGGCGTCCTCTCCTGCGTAATCAATGCCAATTCTCTTAGCCGCAACAATATTTTTTACATCTTCGCCCTCTTCTATGTAAAGATAGTCTGACGAAAGAATTTTACCATTTAAGCTTCTATCTATGCCCAGCGCCATGGAAAGTTTGCCTGGTCCATTAGTAAGATTTTTCCTTTGATAGCTTGAAAGATCCTCATAAACTTTTCCAAATCTATTTTCCGCCATGCCATCTAAATTTTCCAGAGGCTCCACTGCACGAATTAGGACTGCCTCTGGTTCATCAACATCTTTTGTCACAATATTTAAGAGATTATACATTCCATAGATTAGGTAGACATAAATTGTGCCGCCATGTCTATATAAAATTTCATTTCTCTTTGTAATATTTCCGCCGTAGGAGTGACAAGCTCTATCCCTTAAACCGAGATAGGCTTCAGTCTCAACTATTTTTACACAGAAAAAATTACCAGAAATATTTCTGATAATTTTCTTTCCTAATAAATTTTTTGCTACTTCAACTGTGTCTCTCTTGAAAAAATCAGTCCCTAGAATTTTTCCACTTATCATATTTTTCCAATTCCTTATCTAATTTCTTAACTATATAAGTTAGGACACTTAAATCGTCAACAAATCCAAAAAATAAAATAAAATCTGGAACAATGTCAGCTGGATTTAATAGATACAAAAACCCTGCCACAATTAAGAGAATGTCAAATTTTTTAACATTCCTATAATTTCCCTTTGAATAGTCTATGACAAGTCCAAGGGCAAGTTTAAGTTCCCGAGAAATCTTTTTAAACATATCAAGTTTATTAGTCTGTGACATAGACTCCTCAATAACCTTATTTAACCTGTCCTTATTTTTAAAAACTTCATTGGCATAAGGCAAGATCATTCTTAAAGTTTTATAATAATTCAACTTCTTTCCCCCTAAGTTTGAATTTCACTTTTCCTTTACCCAAAAAGTAAATTAAACATTCATCCAAGAGGAATCCTTTGGATTGTCCCTAAATAATTTTAATTTTTCAATTTCACTTTCCTTGATGTAGTCCATTTCGTGAGCAACATCAATTAGTTCGTCAAAATTTGTAAGTGATTCGTGTTTGTAGCCAGATGCCTTAAAGTTTTCAGCAGCTGATTTCATATTGTAGGTGAAAATACTTACTATGCCAAGAACCTCATAGCCCACATCAGTAAGAGCCTTTGCAGCTTCAATAGAGGAGCCGCCAGTTGAAAATAAGTCTTCAATTACAACAACCTTGGCGCCAGAAATTTTTGCCCCTTCAATTTTATTTTGCTTGCCATGGTCCTTGTTTGAAGATCTCACAAAGCCCATAGGTAAATTCATTTTGTCAGCAATAATAGCAGCATGAGGAATGCCAGCAGTTGCTGTGCCCATAATATATTCTACATCAGGGAATTTTTCTTTAATTAAATTTACAAGGCCCTCCTCAACAACTTTTCTGTCCTCTGGATAAGAAAGTATAAGTCTGTTGTCACAGTAAATAGGAGACTTTATGCCAGATGCCCAAGTGTAGGGATCTTCTGGTGAAAGTGTTACAGCCTTTAATTTTAATAAAATTTTTGCAATTTCTCGCATTATTCTCCTCCTAAAAAGTCTCTTTTAATTTCCTTGTATTCCTTTAGGGGATCCTCTGCCTTTGTGATAGGTCTTCCAACAACTATATAGTCAGATCCTAATTCTCTTGCCTCACTTGGAGTTACAACTCTCTTTTGGTCGTCAGTGCCCTTAACTTTTCTAATGCCAGGAGTAACTGTAATAAAGTCATCTCCTAGGTTTTCTTTAATCTTTGGCACTTCAAGGGCAGAGCAAACTATGCCAGATAAGTTTGCCTCTTTGGCAAGTCTTGCATAATCAAGAACAACATCATCAAGAGATTTTCTCTCGTCAATTTTAAGCTCATGGTGCATAACATCTTCGTCAGTAGAAGTAAGCATAGTAACACCAAGAGTAATCATCTCAGGCTTTTCCTTATTTACAATCTCACTAGCTTCACTTAACATTTTTTTGCCGCCAGCTATGTGGTAGTTTATCATGTCAACATCAAGTGAAATTAGAGAATTTGTCGCACCCTTACAAGTATTTGGAATGTCGTGAATTTTTAAATCCAAAAATATTTTGTGTCCAAGTTTTTTTATCTCATTAATAATACTTGGACCTTCCTTATAAAAAAGTTCCATCCCAACTTTTACATAAACTTTTTCGTCCTTAAAATTTTTCAAAAAATCAAGAGCTACTTCGCCACTTGGAAAATCAAGGGCAATAATTACATCCTTTGCCATGTCAACCTCAACTTTCTGCAGTCGCCTTTTCTTGCAAATAGGCGTTAATAAAAGTATCTAAATCTCCGTCCATTACTCTTTCCACATCTCCAACATCAACATTAGTTCTGTGGTCCTTGACCATTGTATAAGGTTGGAAAACATAGGACCTAATTTGTGAACCCCATGCAATTTGTGAATAATTACCTTGAAGATCTTCGATTTTTTCTTTCTTTTCTTCTTCAGCAAGGGCAATAAGTTTTGCCTTTAACATGTTCATTGCCTTTTCTCTGTTTTGAATTTGACTTCTTTCATTTTGACATTGAACAACAATACCAGTAGGAATATGGGTGATTCTAACAGCAGAGTCAGTAGTGTTTACGTGTTGTCCACCAGCACCAGAAGACCTGTAAGTGTCGATTTTCAATTCCTCTTCCTTTATTTCAACTTCATTGTCGTCATCAAGCTCTGGGAAGACATCAACAGATGAAAAAGAAGTGTGCCTTCTCTTATTAGAATCAAAAGGAGAAATCCTTACAAGTCTGTGAACGCCCTTTTCACCTTTTAGATAGCCATAGGCGTTTTCCCCAGAAATTTTTAAAGTAACAGACTTAATGCCAGCCTCGTCTTCCTTTAAGAGGTCAAGAGTTTCAACCTTGAAGCCCTTGTTTTCAGCATATCTAGTGTACATCCGAAGTAGCATGCTCGCCCAATCTTGCGCTTCTGTGCCACCAGCACCTGCATGAATAGAAAGAATAGCATCGTGAGAATCGTACTCGCCATTTAAAAGAGTATTAAGCTTAAAGTCAGCAGTCTCTTTTTCAATTTCATCAACAAGCGCTTGAAAGTCAGCATAAGAAGAATAATCTTCCTCGATTTCCATTAAAGTAATAAGGTCCTCTGCATCTGTAATAAGCTCATTTAACTGGTCGTACTGATCTATCTTCCTTTGATATGAATTTGTTTCATTTATAACTTTTTGGGCAGCCTCATTGTCGTCCCAAAAACCTGGTTCCATTTGTTTTTTATTAAGTTCAACAACTTTTTCCTTAAGAGAATCAATCTCCAGAGACTCTCCCAAAGCCTTAGTAGTAGATTTGGAATTTTCCAGGCGCTCCTTATCTAAATAGACATTTTGCTCCATAAAAATCCTCCTTTATTTTGCTTATTTTAGTATAACACAGATGTCTCTATCTCACTAATATTTTTGTGTCTACAAAAGAAATTTATTAAAAAAATTTTATCAATAAATATATTATTAGCAAGTCATTTCTAAAAATTTGCATAAAAAAAAGGCTCTATAATATCTGTTGGGGAGTAAATCTCTAACAGATATTTTTATATAAAAAAATTGCACTTATACGCA
>NZ_JBBMFO010000026.1:0-31008 GCF_040096015.1 Peptoniphilus hominis (ex Hitch et al. 2025)
TGGAAAGTAATAAAATAATACCAGAACTAGTAAACTACCAGTCCTGGTATTAGGTCCAACTTTATGGGGTCACCACAAAAAAAGGAGGACTCAGCGTCCTCCAATTTTTTATCTTTATTTAGCTTTATGCTTCTTCTCTCTTCTTTCTGCTTTCATCCCAAAGTTCATTTGCCTTTTTATTCCAAGCCATTGCATAAGGTGTTGTCTTAACTTGCAACTCTTCTGCACTTTCAGGAGCAATCATATCAGTGTTTCTTGCACCAGAATCATTTACAATTTTAGTAAGTCTTCCTGGGTTTTCCAACATTGGACATGGCTTTAACAAGTTTTTGTTAAAAGGTTGGTTGTCGTGGAAACCCATAAATAGTGGACTCATTAGACATTCCTTAATAGTGTTTTCTCTAATATTTGAATCAGAATAGTGAATGAATACACATGGTTCCATGTCGCCAAGAGAGTTGATGTGGAAATAATTCTTGCCGCCAGCTATGCAACCATTAATAAATTCACCGTCATTTTGAAAATCAATTGTAAAAATATTTTGAGGATATTCAGCAGATCTTATCTCCCTAACCTTGTGGTAAACGTGCTCTCTTTCTTCTGGAGAAAGAAGTAGACTTACATCTGCATCCTTTCCAACTGGCATGTAGTGGAAGAACCAAGCAAGCTTGCATCCATGGTCTACTAGTATTTTTATGAAATCATCGTCAGTTACATATTTATAATTTTGGCTTGTGTAGCAAATAGAAGCTCCGTATAAAAGTTTGTGCTCTTTCATTAAGTCCATTGCCTTCATAACCTTTTGGAAAACTCCGTCGCCTCTTCTAAGATCTGTGGATTCTTCTGTTCCTTCAATACTTAGGGCAAAGGAAATATTTCCAGCTTCAACAACTTCTTCGCAAAATTCATCGTCGATTAAAGTTCCATTAGTAAAGACATGGAAGGCAGAGTCATTAAATTCCTTTGCAAGTCTAATGACATCATCCTTTCTAACAAGTGGTTCTCCACCAGTTAAAATGAAGAAATAAGTTCCAAGTTCATTGCCTTGTCTGACAATGCTTGCCATTTCATCGTAAGTTAAATTATTTTTGTGGCCATATTCGGCAGCCCAGCAGCCAGTGCACTTTAAGTTGCAGGCAGATGTTGGGTCAAATAAAATTACCCAAGGAATGTTGCAATTATATTCCTTTTGCAATTTGTTTCTAAGGGCATTTCCCTTATAGGCAGCGTTATAGCCAATAGTTTTGACAGAAGTCTTGACAATATTTTCGTCGATTCCATTAACAATGTCAGTACCAAAGGATACCCACTTAGAGTTAGGATCGTTAAGCTCATTTCTAACTCTCTCTAAGCCATTTTTCGCAGTGTTAACTTCACTTGATTCAGGCATCAAATATTCATCGAAGACATCAACTATCTCTATCATTCCCTTTTGAGGGTCCTTCTTTAATCTCTTGTAGGCTAGATTTACAGCCGTTTCGAAAACTTTTTCTTTTGTTTTGTCTTTAATTGCAGTATTCATCTAAAAACCTCCCGTATATTTATAAAGTGATAATCTTAATTAATAAAATACATTAAAATATTTTATCTGAACATTGTTCAATTTCTTATTTATATTTTACTACATTTCAAATAAATTTTAAAGCCTTTTTTATAAATAATTTAAATTTTAAATATGTTCATTAGATTAATTGTGGATAGTAGATAAAGAATGGCTTGTTTTAAAGAAAAATTGCCTAAATTTTGTGTGATTTTTAATAAAAAATTTAAAAAAGCACCTAAATTAATAGGTGCTAAGTGATAAATTATACAAATTTTTATTTACTTTTAGACAAATCTTTAGATTTTACTAAGGGATAATGCTTTTTAGGCCTATCCCCTAAAATTATTATTTATATTAGTGATTTCAAAAAAACTTAGGGCTTCCTCTTGGTAGTCATTTATACTTTTATTTGCCTGGCTAAAAATAAAAATATTTATAAAGAAGAGGGCTACCAATAAAAAGTAAAGTGGAAGCTTTAACTTTCCTGATTCTTTCTTTAAATAAAAATATAATAAAGCCAGAGAAGGAATTATTAATAGATTTAAAGCATAGAGAAAGTTGTAGTCGTAAATTGAGTAGTCTCTTAAATATCCATTTAAGTAAAAATTAAAGGCAATTAGTAAAAGCAAAAGTCCATAGGCTGATGATAAGACGATTTTATTTATTTTAGTTTTATTCATATTTCCTCCCAAATTTAACTTTTAATATCAAAATATTTTAAGGCTTCTTTGCCTTAATTATATAAGTAATAAGAATTTTGTCAATTAACTTTTGTGCAAAATTTAAGTCAAACTATTATCTTATCCTTACATCAAAAATTTTTAAAAGGAATCAATTATTCCTAGATCCATAGCTTTTTTCATAAGTTCTTGGTAGTTGTTGATGTAAAGCTTTTGATAAATTCGATTTAACATAACTGCAAGAGACCTCTCGGAGATAAAAAGTTCCTTGGCAACCTGGCTTCTCTTTAAGCCTGAGCAATAAAGTTTAACTATTTCAACTTCCTTTTCTGTCAAATTTTCTATAATTTCTTTTTCCTTAAAAAATTTTTTATCGTGAAGGTAGACTTCTCTTAATTTATTCCTAAGGCTTTCCATGTCCTCTTCCTTTGAGATGAAGGCATAGGCCCCAAGGCTTTTTGCTCTTTCGCCATAAAAAAATAAATCATAGCCAGATAAAATCACTATTTTTATATTTTTATCTTTATTTAAAATTTTTTCTGCCAAGTCTAAGCCGTTTAAGGATTCTTCAAAGCCCCTTAAGTTTATGTCCACAAGCAAAATATCATAGGAGCTTAAAAAGTTTATGTCTTCTAAATTTTTCAAATCCTCTAACAAATCAATTTCAAAAAAATCATCTTTTTCCAAAAATTCCTTTAAAGAACTTGCCATCATCTTATGATCTTCTATTAATAAAATTTTCATTTACAATCTCCTCTTGAATTGGCAGCTTGATAATAAATTCCACATAGGCTTGGTCTTTTGAATCTTTTTCTATCTTATTTTTAAGTATTAAGTCTCCCCCGTAAATTTTTAAGGTCTCCTCCATAAAACTCATGCCAGAGTGATTTTTCCTATTAAAATCTTCATCAAGGTAATCCTCAAAGTTTTTAATAGTCAAAAATATTATTTCATCCTCAATTTCCAGCCTTAATTCAGAAAAATAGCCCTGGGAATGTTTGTAAAAGTTGGTGACCATCTCATGAATGAACTTATAAATTACCTTGTCATAGGGACTGGGCAGAAAAATATTTTTGTCGCAGTAAAATTCAAGGAGCTTGTCATCTTGATACATTTCCTTTAAAGAATTTATGAGCTCTCTATAAATTTCGTAGTGACTTATTCCCTCTCTAAAAGCTGGATCTATTAAATTGATTTTAAGCCTAATCTTTTTAATGAGGCCCTTGTGAATTTCTAGGGACTTGCTCATATTTTTTTCATCTTCTAAAAACTTTTTCGACAAAATTATATCTTGCAAAATGTCATCATGGAGAAAGCTCAGGCTTCTTCTCTCAAAATTTTCTGACAAATTTTTCGCCAATTTATTATTGTATAAAAATTTTTCGTAGGCTGACTTATTATTTGTTATCTTCCTAAATTTTATTATCAGCTTAATATTTGCCATATTTAAGGAAAAAATCATGGCAAAGAGCAAGGCTAACCTATAATTTTTGACAAAGCTTTCAAAAAATAGTGTAAAAATAAAAATGAATATAAAGTTTATGGGATTCCTATAAAAATCAAAAATTACTTTTTTCAAATTTTTGTCCATGGAAACTATAAAAATTAAAATTGAAAGTTCCGCCACAAATAAAATTATAAATTCCCTAAGGTAAACATAAGTAAAGGTCCTTAAGAAGTTCATTAATAGAAATAAAAACAAGTAAATAAGGCTTATAAGCCAGACATTGGAAAGCAACTTGTGACTGTATTTTTTTATTTCTTTTCTATATGTAAGAACAAGAATAATAGGAAAAACTGCAATATAAAGCCTAGAAATTTTAACTATGCCCATGTAAAAAGTACTGTTAAAATAATTAGAAATAAAGGCCAATAAAAAAATAATAAGGGCAAAATAATTAAAATATTTCCACTTAAGCTCCTTCACTCTGCTTAAAAATATATATAAATTATAAAAAATTAAAAGATAAATAAAGGACAGGCTGACTTCAGAAGTATATTTAAAATTTATTTTGTATCTATAGAGAAAAATATAGTCCAGCAAAATCCACAGAGAAAATAAAACCACTAGCGAGCTGTGGTCCAGGATAATTTTTCTGTCATCAGCTAATAAAAAAGTTAAAAGAGAAATATTATTTAAAAGGCTTAGAGAAAATAAAAAATACATACCACTAAAATCTCTAAGCTTATAAATTTTTGCAGAATAAAATAATATGTAAAGCCCTGTAAAAACATAGGCTATTAAAATACTTGCCCTCAAAATTTTTTTGTCCCTAGTCATATTTCCCTCCCTCTCCAATTTTACTTAAGCCTGATTTTATTATATATTATTTTTAAATTTAAAAGGTCCTAAATTAATAGAACCTTTTGTTAATTTAATTATTTTAAAAAAGTATATCCATCTTTTTTTACTCTTCCAAAATATTCTCCATAATAAATATTTTTGTCCATTTTAACTGAGTCTGGATTGAATTTTAAGTCTCCCCTGTATCTTACCAAGCCCTTATTTGTCGTGTAAGTTATGTATTCAGGAAAGCTGTAGGCATCGTATCTTCTCTTTACACTTGTAATTTCCATTTCACTTTTAAAGCCGTTAAATAAAAATAATAGGGCTAAAAGAAGTAGACCTCCTAAAATTATCTTTGCACTTTTACTTTTTAATTTAGAAATCATAGTAACCTCCCCAATAATTTTTTCCTTACCTTCATTATATTATTTGAAATTATTTTGTCAGTTAACTTTTGTGCAAATTTATTTGAAGCTAAAGGCTTCTGGTCTTATTGTGCCCCTGTATTCTGCGTAATACTTTTCAGAATTTGGATCCTTTTTTATATTGTTTTCATTTAATTTTAAGTCAACCCTATATTGGATTAAGCCCTTTTTGTCTTTATAGCTAATATATTCTGGGAAAATTCTCCCATAGCCACTTCTGATTTTTGTAATGGACTCTTCCCTTGGCAGTCCAAAAAATAAAAATAAAGTTAAAGTGGATAAAATTAAAATTGAAAGAAAAATATTTTTTATTTTAGCCTTTGTCATGTCATCACCTTATAAAAAAAGAGAAGGCAATGCCTTCCCTTAATCTCTTTAAAATTAATATTTGTAAAATCCTTCGCCTGTTTTTCTTCCAAGAAGTCCTGCTCTAACCATTTTCTTAAGAAGTGGATGAGGTCTGTATTTAGGGTCGCCAAATTCAGTGTAAAGAACTTCCATAATTGCAAGAACTACATCAAGTCCTACTAAATCTCCAAGAGCTAGAGGTCCCATTGGGTGGTTGGCACCAAGTTTCATTGCTGTGTCAATATCTTCTACTGATGCAATGCCTTCAGCGTAAATTCCAATTGCTTCGTTGATCATAGGAATTAAAATTCTATTTACTACGAAACCAGGAGCTTCGTCAACTTCTACTGGAGTTTTGCCAATTTCTTTAGAAAGTTCGATAATCATATCTTTAACCTTTGGATCAGTTTTCTTACCTGAAATAACTTCAACTAGTTTCATAGCTGGAACTGGGTTAAAGAAGTGCATGCCAATTACTTTTTCAGGTCTTTTTGTTGCTGCGCCAATGTCAGTTATTGAAAGAGATGAAGTGTTTGATGCAAGAACTGTCTTTTCTTCACAAGTTTCGCAAAGTTCTGTGAAAATTGCTTTTTTAATCTTAGGGTTTTCTGTTGCTGCTTCTATAATAAGATCGCAATCTGCTACATCTTTGATGTCAGCTGATGTTGACAAGTTAGAAAGAGCTGTTTCCATTTCTTCCTTAGTCATTCTTTCCTTAGCAACATTTTTTTCATAACCTTTTTTGATTTTTTCCATAGCTTTTTCAAGAGCTTCTGGTGCTATATCTCTTACAATTACCTTGTGATATGGTGCAAGTACTTGAGCAATTCCTGCTCCCATAGTACCTGATCCTACTACTGCTATTTTCATTTTCACTTATTCTCCTTTAAATTCAGTTTTTCCCTTATTTAAAAATGCCTTCATGCCTTCTTTTTGGTCGTTTGTTGCAAAACATAGGCCAAAGTGAGTTTTTTCGATTTGCATTGCTGTGTCAATATCCGTTTGAGATCCATTTATTATTGATGCCTTAGAATATTCTACAGCCTTTGGCGCATTTTTTGAAATCTTTTTTGCCATTTCAATTGCTTTGTCAATTAATTCTTCAGGTTCATAAACATGGTTTACAAGACCTATTTCCAAAGCTTTGTCCGCACCTATCATTTCTGTAGTATAAATTAATTCCTTTGCATAGCCAGGTCCAATTGTCCTAGAAAGTCTTTGAGTTCCACCAAAGCCTGGTGTAATTCCAAGACCTACTTCTGGTTGACCAAATTTTGCCTTTGTAGATGCAAGTCTAATGTCACAAGCTATGGAAATTTCGCATCCACCACCAAGAGCAAATCCGTTTACTGCTGCAATTACTGGCACTCTACACTTTTCAATTTCCATGAAAGTGTCCATGCCAAGTTTTGCAAAGTCATAGGCTTCACTGGCAGAAAAGTTTGCCATTTCGCTAATATCTGCACCTGCTACAAAGGATTTACCTGCACCAGTTACAATAATACATCTAACATCATCTTCTACATGTGAGAAGAATCTGTGAAGTTCCTTCAACATTTCAGAGTTAAGGGCGTTTAAGCTCTTTTCTCTATTAAGTGTCAAAAGAATAATTCCATCACCTTTTTTTTCAACAATTAAATATTTGCAGTCCATATTAGTCCCTTCCGACGATAAGAGCAGTTCCCATACCTCCGCCGATACAAAGTGTTGCTAGACCCTTCTTAGCGTCTCTCTTTTGCATTTCAAATAGAAGTGTAGTTAAAATTCTTGCTCCACTTGCTCCAATAGGGTGACCAATTGCAATTGCTCCACCATTTACATTTACTTTATTGATGTCAAATTTCATAACTTGGTTAACTGCACAAGCTTGAGCTGCGAAAGCTTCGTTTGCTTCAATTAAGTCAAGGTCATCTGCTGTAAGTCCTGCTTTTTCAAGAGCCTTTGTAGATGAAGGAATAGGTCCAGTACCCATAATCTTTGGATCAACACCAGCTGTTGCATAAGAAATAATATATGCTAGAGGAGTAACTCCAAGTTCTTTTGCCTTTGATTCTTTCATTAGTACAAGCATAGCTGCACCGTCATTAATTCCAGATGCGTTACCTGCTGTAACTGTACCGCCATCTTTTTTGAAAGCTGGTCTAAGTTTTGCAAGGCTTTCTACTGTTACGCCATCTCTTATAAATTCATCTGTATCCACAACTGTTACATTGCCTTTTCTGTCTTTTATTTCAACTGGAACGATTTCGTCTTTGAATCTTCCTTCTTTTTTTGCTCTTTCTGCATTGTTTTGAGATCTTGCAGCAAGTTCATCTTGCATTTCTCTTGTTATGCCATATTTTTCAGCTACATTTTCAGCAGTAATACCCATGTGATAATCATTGAAAGCATCCCATAGACCGTCTTTAATCATTGTGTCAACAACTTTTTTGTCGCCCATTCTTGCTCCCCATCTTTCGTTAGTAAGAGCATAAGGTGCCATTGACATTGATTCAGTACCACCAGCAAGTACAATTTCTGCATCTCCAGCCTTGATAACTTGAGCTGCTAAACTTACTGCACGAAGTCCTGATCCACAAACGATGTTAATTGTAACTGCTGGAGTGTCAATATCTAGACCTGCTCCTAGAACAACTTGTCTTGCAACGTTTTGTCCTTGAGCTGCTTGAAGAACATTACCAATATAAGCTTCATCAACCATATCAGGCTTTACATTAGCTCTTTTAAGAGCTTCTTTAACTGCAACTACTCCAAGTTCTACTGCTGAAGTGTTTTTAAATTGACCTCCAAAACTACCTACTGCTGTTCTTGCAGCTGATGCTATAACAATTCTATCTTCCATTTTTTCCTCCTCATTATGCGCGTGGTGGCAATACTGTAGCCACACCATCTAAAACAATTTCTCCCTTTTGATTTGTACAAGTTGTTTTGAGTTTTAAAATTTTGTCTTTAATTATCTCAATTGCTTCAACTTTAGCTGTAATTGTGTCTCCAATATAAACAGGTTTAGTAAACTTCATTTCTTGACCCATATAAATAGTGCCAGGTCCAGGAAGTTTCATGCCAAGAACTGCTGATACAAGGCCTGCTGTAAGCATTCCATGTGCAATTCTAGTCTTAAAAGATCCCTTTCCAGCTTCAACTTCGTTTATATGGGCAGGATTTAAGTCGCCGGTGATGCCAGCGTAAAGATATACATCTGTCTCAGAAATTGTCTTTGTAAATTCGGCAGTGTCGCCAATCTTAATTTCTTTTATAGTTTTTCCCACGATATCTACCTCCTAAAACATCTAGTAAAGTTATACCCATAATTTAGTCAGATAAATTATTATCCTAAAATTAATTCATCTTCTCTAAAATATCAACGATTTTCTTTGCTGCATGACCATCTCCATAGGGATTGACAGCCTTTGCCATTTCTTCGTATAAGTTTTTATCATCTAATAAACTAATTATACTGTCATAGACATCTTGTGACTTTGTGCCCACAAGTTTAGCTGTCTTCGCCTCTACGCCTTCCATTCTCTCAGTCTCATTCCTAAGAACAAGGACTGGTTTACCTAGAGCTGGCGCCTCCTCTTGCACTCCTCCAGAATCTGTAACGACAAACTTTACTCTTGCCATGAGATTTGAAAAAGGCAAATAAGAAAGAGGTTCAATGAGGTGAACTCTGTCTAAATCAGAAAAATACTTTTTCGCAGTATTCCTGACAATTGGATTTAAGTGAATTGGAAAGACAATTTCAATATTTTCTCTTTCCAAGACCACTTGCCTTATGGCAGAAAAAATATTTTCCATTGGTTCTCCCCAGTTTTCTCTCCTATGTGCAGTTAAAAGTACTACATCTTTATTATAATCCAAATTGTTCAAAATTTCATCGTCAAATAGGAAATCTTCTTTAACTGAATACTTTAGTGCATCAATAACAGTGTTTCCTGTTATAAAAATATTTTTATCATCATAACCTTCCCTCAAAAGATTTTGTCTATTGGACTCTGTTGGTGCAAAATGATAATTGGAAAGGACTCCCGTTAGTTTTCTATTTGCCTCTTCAGGATAGGGTGAATATAAGTTGCCTGACCTGAGTCCTGCCTCAACATGACCTATCTTTATTTTCTTATAGAAGGCTGCAAGGGCTGCTGCAAAGACTGTTGTCGTGTCTCCCTGCACCAAAAGTATATCTGGCTTTAATTCATCTAAAATATCTTCAAGCCCCAAAAGTGTCTTTGTAGTTACATCTGTAAGGGACTGACCTTTTTTAAAAATATTTAAGTCATAATCTGGCTCTATATCAAAAATTTCCAGCACTTGGTCTAGCATCTCCCTGTGCTGACCTGTGACACAAGTGTATGACTCAAGATCTTTTCTCTTTTCTATTTCTTTTATAATTGGTGCCATCTTTATGCCTTCAGGTCTTGTACCAAATACAAATAATACCTTCAATTTATTCCTCCTTATTTTTTAGCATGCCTGCAGCCACTCCAGTAAAGACTATTATTAAGATAACTCCTATGGAAATAATAAGCCCTATGGATGAATGGAACTTTGAAATTACATTTGCAAGTATGCCAAAGATCGCAGAAATGGAGTACAAAATCACAACTGTTTGTCTTTGATTTAGACCCATTTTTAAAAGTCTGTGGTGAAGATGTCCCTTGTCTGCTTCTACTATGGACTTGCCTGATAATTTGCGTCTTAGCATTGCAAAGGCTGTGTCAAATACTGGCACGCCTAAAATTACAACGGGCACGAAAATCATAAGTATTGCCGCTTGTTTAAGAAAACCTGAAATACTTATATAGGAAAGCATAAAGCCAAGATAGAGGGCTCCTGTGTCTCCCATAAATATTTTTGCAGGGTTAAAGTTAAAGGGCAAAAATCCAAGGCAAGCTCCTGCCACAAGGGCACAAACTAGGCTCACTTCATGTCTTCCCATTTGATATGTTATAAAAAACATTGAAATTGCACATATCATAGAGACTCCTGAGGCAAGGCCATCAAGTCCGTCTATTAAATTTATTGTATTAGTAATGCCGCAGACCCAAAAAATTGTAACTGGTATGGAAAGCATATTTAAAATAAGGAGTGCATCCTGTGAGTCAAAGGGATTTGTGAAAAATTCTATTTTCATTCCACCACTTATAAGCACTATGGCTGCAAGGATTTGAAAGCCAAATTTCAACTTTGGACTTAGGTCATACTTGTCGTCATAAAGTCCAGAAAATGCAATTATAAGAGAACTTATAATTGCCATAATAAGTGCCTTATCTATTTTCAAAAATACAAGCATTAAAATAGTCACACTTATTACCATGGCAATGCCACCACCTACGGGAATTGGCTTATTGTGAACTCTTCTCCCATCCTTTGGCACATCTAAAAATCCCATTTTTTTGGCAAGCTTTATGACAAAGGGCATTTGCACAAAGGTCAAAATAAAAGCTGCAAAAAAAGGAACTAAAAAATTATACATATTAACCTCTTACTTCGTTCCAAATAATCTGTCTCCTGCATCTCCAAGTCCAGGAACTATATATCCGTCTTCGTTTAGCTTTTCATCAAGGGCAGCAATGTAAATTTCTACATCTGGATGAGCTTCCTCAACTGCCTTTAAGCCTTCTGGTGCAGCCAAAAGATTTATTGACTTAATATTTTTTGCACCATTTCTCTTTAATTCGTCAATGGCTTCTATAAGTGAGCCACCTGTTGCAAGCATTGGATCTACTATAATCATTTGTCTTGATGCAACATCTTTAGGTAATTTTGAATAATAAGTAACTGGCTTTAAAGTTTCAGGGTCTCTATACATACCTATGTGACCAACTCTTGCTGCTGGAATAATTGTTAGAAGTCCTTCCACCATGCCAAGACCTGCTCTTAAAATAGGAACGATGCCAATTTTTTTGCCAGAGATTCTCTTTCCCACAGTTTTTGCTATAGGAGTTTCGATTTCAATGTCTTCTGTTTCAAGATCTCTTGTGACTTCGTAGCCCATTAAAGTTGCAATTTCATTTACAAGTTGTCTAAATTCCATGGAGCTAGTTTCTTTTTTCCTAAGAATTGTCATTTTGTGATCAATAAGTGGATGTTTTATTATTGTGTATCCCATTTTATTCCTCCTCGATTTTATTTACTCTATTTATGTGTCTTCCGCCTTCAAATTTTTCATCTAAAAAGGCTTCTACTATTTCTATTGCCATGTCGTGACCAATTAGTCTTGCTCCCATGGCAAGGACATTGGCGTCGTTGTGGCGTCTTGCAAGTCTTGCAGAATAAGGTTCAGAGCAAAGTGCAGCTCTTATTCCCTTAACTTTATTTGCAGAAATTGAAATTCCAATTCCTGAGCCACAGATGACTATGCCAAAGTCCATCTTATTGTCTATAACTTCGTGACCAACTGCGTGACCATAGTCTGGATAGTCAACGCGATTATCGTCAAAGGGTCCCATGTCCTTCACTTCAATATTTTTTTCTTCTAAGTACTTTATTAGGTCTTGTTTTAAATAAAATCCTGCGTGGTCAGAACCAATTGCTATTTTCATTTTTCCTCCTAAATTCTCATGACAACTTTTCCGCTACAAGCCTTGAGAAGTCTATTCATAATGCTTAGACCTATTCCCCTAAGTTCAAAACCTTCTGCGAAAATAATGTCTACATTTTCATCATCACATCTTCTAAGTGCGTCAAATAGATTTGCCGCAACTTCCTCAAGATGGTCTCTACTTCCCAGGTTAATTAAGAGTTTTATGTCTAAATTTTTGTATTCGTCATAAGTTTCATCTGTTGCAAGGACTGCAATTTTTTTGTCCTTATTTTCTTCTATATTTTTTTTAATTTCGTTGACAACTTTATCTAGTCTTCCACCAAAGCAAATTGCCTCTGCCCTTGGAGCGTAGTGCCTGTATTTTTGTCCTGGAGATTTTGGAATTTCTCCACTTTTTGCATCAATTGTGGCATTGTCAATTCTTATATTTTCATCAATTTCCCTTAAATCTTCTAGGGTAATCTTGCCAGGTCTTAAAATCATTGGCGGGTCCACTGTTACATCTAGTACAGTTGACTCAATGCCAACTACAGAGTGACCACCGTCCACAATTATGTCTACCCTTCCATTTAAATCTTCTATTACATGTTCCACCTTAGTTGGAGATGGTCTGCCAGACAAGTTTGCAGAAGGAGCTGCCACTGGAAAGTCCACTGCCTTTAAAATAGCATGGGCGATTTCATTGCTTGGCTCTCTTATAGCAACTGTTTCAAGTCCACCTGTAGCTTCGTCTGGAATAAGATCAGATCTCTTAAAAATAATTGTAAGAGGTCCTGGCCAAAACTTTTCCATACATTTTTTTGCCACATCTGGAATTTCTGCAACTAAAGGGTCTAGCTGCGAATTTTCTGCTATGTGAAGTATTAGTGGATTGTCGCTAGGTCTGCCCTTGGCTTCATATATTTTTTTGCAGGCTCTCTTGTTAAGTCCATTGCCACCAAGTCCATAAACTGTTTCTGTGGGAAGAACAACAAGACCTCCTTCTCTTAAAGTGTCGCTGATTTTTTTGAGATAAATTTTATCCTTTGCATTTCCTTTAAATTTTATAATTTCAGTTTTCAAAAAAACACCTCTATTCTTTACATTATACCAAGAACAGAAGTGTTTTTTAATAGTTAATCCTTATTTAATTCATTGTGAGGGATAATTTTTCCACTTTTAATGCTTTCTTTGAACTCTTTCATTATTTTTTCATAAATTTCGTCATTTTGTAAAATTTCTATGCCAACTTCAACTATGGCTGCAATGGCTTTTTTCATTTGGCTAAAGGCATAGTCTGTCATAGTTGCATCTCTTAGCTCTACTGTGTGTCCACTTACGCCTTCATCTGCAATTTTAAAGTAGCCATGAAGAGTTGGAATTTCGTGAGAAATATTTCCCGCATCAGTTGAGCCTTTGTTTAACTCCTCATCCCTTATCTCTTCATCGAGATATTTTTCCATTTTTTCTTTTAACACTTCGTTAAAGGCAAGGTTCCTTACAGTGTTGTCATTTCCCTTTTCATATTCAGAAATCTTAAGCTGGCAACCTGTTGCGAGACCTGCTCCCCTTGCACAATTTTCTAATTTTTCTAAAATTTCTAAGAGATCTTTTTTCTCTGGACTTCTTGCGTAAAATCTTGAATCAGTGTAATCGGGAATAATATTTGCCGCCTTGCCGCCATCCTTTATTATGCCGTGGATTCTTGCCCCATCCTTAGTCTCTTGTCTTAGGGCGTTTATGGCAGAAAATAAAACTATTTGTGCATCAAGAGCGTTAATCCCCTTTTCTGGTGCATCTGCTGCGTGAGATGTTTTGCCAAAAAATTCAAACCTTCTCGTGGCAAGGGCAAGGGAATTTGGAGTAAGGGCATTATAAGAGGCTGGGTGCATTTCTATGGCAACATCCACATCATCTAGTTCATGAGAGTTTGCAATTTCAATTTTTGTGCCACCAATTTCTTCTGCAGCGGTTCCAAAAACAATTACCCTTCCGCCAAGATCATCTATTAACTTTGAAAGGACTATGCCTGCACCAGTTGCCGTTGCCCCTAAAATATTGTGGCCACAGCCGTGACCTATGCCTGGCAGTGCGTCATATTCTGACAAGTAAGAAATTGTCCTTCCCTCTTTCTTTGAATCGTAAACTGCCTTAAAGGAAGTTTCGCAATCCATGTAGGGGCATTCAATTTCAAAACCGTGTTTTTTTAATAGGTCCATATGAGCCTTGGAAGACTTGTATTCTTCAAAGCCTAGCTCTGGATTTTCGTATATAAATTTTCTGAGCTCATCTAGGTCTAAAGAAATCTCTTCAACTATTTTTAATATATCCATAATTCACCTACTCATTTATTCTGTAATACTCGTACTTCTTGTAATCTTCGTAAGCTTCCTTAGCCTCGCCCTTGACTTCATTTCTTGGATAAGTGTTGACTCCGTCAAAGATAAAGTTTCTTGAAATAATTGGAAGTTTTTTCCTCATTTCTGAATTGTAAATAAAGAAATTGTCTACTTTATTGTAGTTTAGCATGTCAAGAACCATTGAAGCAAGATAGTTGGCAGAAACTGCATTGCCATCTTGGATTTCAACATTTTCTCTATTTAAAAATGCCCTTCCACTTTCATTGGCAAGAATTACATAAGGAGTTGAGTAAAATTCAATTTCCTTTTCCAAGTCGTCGTGAGACAATTTTATTCCAATTTCATCAAAGGCACTGGGATCATTTCCAAGGCCAGGAAGATGGTCGCCATAAAAGACCATAATAGTTGGCTCATCTAGTGACATAATCATGTCGTAAACTTCTCCCAGCATTATGTCCATGTCCTTAACTCCCAAAAAGTAAGAGCCAAAATTATTTGCAGCCTCTTCTGATAGGGAAACTGTACATTGATAAGGTAAATTTTTTCCATATTTATCATAAAAATATGGGCCATGGTTTTGAATGTCAAGACCATAAGAAAAAATTGGCTCATCTGAGTTTTCTAGAGCTTCTAAAAATCTACTTCTAAAAATTTCTGAAAACTGTCTTTCAGAAACATAGCCGCCCTTCATTTCAGGCTGGTCAATATTTTCTAGGAAAAAATTATCTTTAAAGCCCAGTTTTGGATAGACGTCTTGCCTTCCATAAAACCAGGCAAAACCTGGGTGAAATGCCATAGTCTTATAACCAATTGTGTTAAATAGGCTTGGCAAAGATGACACATCTCTTTTAATTGCATTAAAGGCAAAACTTTCATCAGGCGCGCAGTCTATAGTTAAGGCTCCTGTCAAGGCATCAAATTCTGTGTCTCCTGTCCCTCCACCAAAGGATGGCGTTACAATTCTTCCCTGCATTACGGAATTTTTTTGTAATTTTTTAAAATTTTCATTTGGATCATTGCCTGGTGCAAAAGAAAAATGTTCATCTTGAGATAAGTCTGTAAAGGCCTCTCCCATTATCCAAATAATGTTAGGTCTTGGATTGTATTTTATTACAGAAATATCTTCTCCATGGTCAACTCTGTCTCTCTTTTCCATTTCTTTCTTGTCGTAGCCTTCTGGTGGTCTTACAAAAGATTTTTTTAAGTTAAATAAAAAAGTGTAGTTAAATCCCTTGGAATTAAAGTGGTCTATTAGGTTATATACATTTCCATTAAGAGGAAGGCTGTTATAAATTTTGTCCTTTGAGTAAACAAAATTAAATAAAAGAACTGAGGAAATAATAATAGAAAGAATTCCTATTAACCTGTCCCTAACTCTTAATTTTTCGCTCTTAAAAAATCTTGAAAGAAAAATTAAAATAAAAAGGCTCACTATAAAAATTATTATAGACGTAGAGTCTGGCTTGTAAGAGTTCTGGGACATTTTAAGTGCCTCAAAGGATAGGGCAAGGTCTGAAACTCTAAAGGGCGCATTCCTATAGATTACCTTAGTCCTGTGGACTGTAAAAAATATTAAATAAAATAAGGAGTTGAAAATTAGAGCAAATCTTCTCCTGCCAAAAATTCCCTGAAATAAAATTCCTGTAAGAAAAATTGGAATAAAATTTAAAAGTAAAACTAGGGGGCTTCTCGTGATTTTCTCCATAAAGGGTGCATCACTTGGTGCCAAAAGCAACATGGCAAAAGTTAAAAGGATAGCAAATAAAATTTGACTGATAAAATCTATAAAATTAAAGCCTCTGGACTCCAAATTTTTTTCTTTATTGAACATAAATATCACCTTCTAGTAGACAATTATATAATATTTTGTAAAATTTTGGAAAATATTTTGTAAATTCAGGAGCTCTTTTTTAAATTTAGGCAAAAATAAAAAGCCCCTAAGGACTTTTTATAAATTTTATTTTATTGGCAAGGTATTTTTTATTGTCTCAACGGACTTTTTCCACTTTTCTCTTTCTTCTTCATCTAAAACTAAGTCATAATGGTCAAGAATACCATCTCTACCAACAAGAGCTGGATGACCAATGTAGCAGCCGTCCTTTTCTGAATAAGATGAAACTGGCAAAATTGTCTTTGAGTCTTGGAAAATTGCTTCAATTACTAGGGCAGTTGAGTTTGCAATGCCGTAGGATGTGTAGCCCTTAGCTTTTATTGTTTCAAAGGCTCTAATCTTTGTCTCTTCTTCGATTTTCTTGCAAGTTTCCCTGTCCAAAATTTCATAAATCGGTTTTGTAGCTATAGAAACTTGTGACCAGGCAACGAATTGGCTGTTGCCATGTTCTGCAATTACATAGCCGTCAACAGAGTTTGGATCCATGTTTAATTTTCTTGCAAGGGCATTTTTCATCCTTGCTGAATCTAAAATTGTTCCCGTTCCAATGACTCTCTCTTTTGGAAGCCCCGTAAGTTTTTGCAAATAATCTGCTATTACATCGCAAGGGTTTGTAATGCTTACTATGATGCCCTTAAACTTGGACTCTTTAATTTTTTTGCCCCACTCTTCAGCGCAAGTCTTTGTGTACTTAAATTCCAACATCCTGTCATTATTCTTTTGCAAAATTGTGATGTCTCCTGGAGCAAAGACAATTATGTCTGACTCATCTAAATTTTTTTGTTCTCCTGCAAAAATATTTATGTGTCCATTTCTATTTACATAGCCATCAGATAAGTCGCTTACCTCTGCTTCAGCAAGTCCTTCCTTTTTGTCAAATAAAAAAAGCCTGTCGCAAAGAGATCTTTCAACAATTGTGTGGGCTACAGTTGCCCCAACATTTCCTAAACCTATTATAGATATTGTTCTCATTTTATCCTCCATTTTTCTATAAATAATATTAACACTTTTTTGTGGGATTATAAATTTTTTTCTCACATCAAATTTTTTTAATTTTTCTTTTATTAATTTATAAGATATTCATTAAAGTAAAAAAGACTGCCGAAGCAGCCTTAGTTTCTCTTTTCAGAGTGAAGATTGGTATAATTTTATTATTAATCTTAGGAGTTATGGGGTGTCCCAAAATCATTTTGTTAAATGACAATTGCTATCATTAACTGTCCTTATTATATTATAGAATTTTTTATTTGTAAAGGGTTTTTGATAAAATTTATCAATTTTATATTATGAGAATTTATTTAAAATTTAATTTTGATCTTCCAATAAAGTTTTCTTTGAATTTTCAATAAAAAATTAACTTTGATTTTTCAAAAAAAATTTTTAATTTGCTTTTTCAATAAATATTACTTTTGGTTTTTCAAAAAAATTTTTAATTTGCTTTTTCAACTAAAGAATTACCTCTATTTTTTCCAAAATAAATTTTAATTTTATTCTCCCAATAAAAATCTTTAATTCATCGCAAAAAAATTGCACCCAAGGAGGTGGGTGCAAGGGGATTCCGGTAATTGTGATATTAAGGAAAAAAGCTGGTAAACTATAAGGGATTCTTAATAAAATATTTCACAATTATCTTCTACATAGTATATAATAAAATTATTACAAAATAAATTAAGAATTATTTGTATTGATGACAAAATATTTTTGATAGGAGGACTTATGAATTTCGAAAGTATTTATTATTTCACAGAGCTTGCCAAGACACTTAACATGAATGAAACTGGCGAAAAACTTTATATATCTCAACAAACTCTATCTAATCACATAAAAAGACTGGAAGACTACTACGGCACAAAATTATTTTTCAGAAAGCCCAAGCTAATGCTCACTCCCATTGGAGAAGAGTATTTGAAGTATGCAGAAAAACTTTTAACAGCTGAATCTGACATGATAAATAAAATTCGCGACATGGAAAGCGAGGACAGGGGCAAGCTAATAGTTGGCGCATCTTCTCCCAGGGCGGACATTTTTATTCCATCAATTATTGAAAAATTTACAGAGGAGTTTCCCCAAGTTGGACTAGTCCTTTACGAAAAGCAGTCTAATGAACTGGAAGATATGTGCCTGGAAAACAAACTTGACATAGCCATTAGCATTGACGAGAATTATAAAAATGAAAACCTAAAGTCTCGCCTCCTCTTTGATGAAAAATTATACCTCTGTGTAAGCGACAGACTTTTGGAAAAGTATGTTGATGACCTTGAAGCTTTAAAAGAAAAATCACTTGAAAAAATTGACTTAAGAGATTTTGAAAAAGTTCCCTTCCTCCTTTACACTCAGGATAACAGAATAAGAAGTCTAATAAATCAAAGCTTTAAAAGTGCAGGTGTTAGACCTATTGACTACATCGAGACAGCTTATTCTAGAATTGCCCTTGCCATTTGCAACAAGGCCCTTGCTGCAGTTTTTATTTCCCAAATGAATATAAAAAGATGGATGGAGGAATTTGGCGATGACATAAATATTTTTCCTCTCTATGTAAAAAACAAACCTGTAAGTCTTGGCATCTACGCCATAAAAAATAAAAACCGCTACATCACAAAGTACACAAAGAGATTTGTTGAGCTTTTGGAGGAATATTTTGAATCAATTAATGCCGAAAAATTAGAAAAAATTGCAAAAAAATAAAGTGGCACCTTTTTGTGGTGTCACTTTTTTAATTTAAAATCCATTTTCAAATTCTTGTCTAAATCTGTTAAATAGATCTTGCTGTTCTTCTTGTCTCTTTTGATATTCCCTAGCTCTCGCTTCTTCTTGAGCCTTGATGTCCTTTTGGGCTTCCTTATCCTTTTCTATTGAGTAGTCAGAGAACTTGACTTCAGTCTTTGCTTCCTTGCCCTTTCTTACATAGGACACTTCAGCGCTGTCCCCTTCTTGATATTTATAAAGGATTGACTTAAGAGCGTTGTTGTCTGAAACTTCGTCCTTGCCAATTTTTGTTATAATATCTCCTGCTTCAAGTCCTGCTTCTGCTGCAGGTGATCCTTCATAAACCTTGTAGACAAAGATTCCCTTGTCGACTTCAGTCTTGCCGTTAAAGACTTGGGCTGCTACATTTAAATTCATTGTCAGCATTCCCATGGAAATTTCCTTGTAGCTTCCTGTTTCGATTACTTGTTTTACAATTGGCTTAATAAAATTAATTGGAATTGAAAAGCCAAGTCCCTCTGCAGATTGAACCTTTACAGTGTTGATGCCAATGACTTCACCTTCTGCATTTAAAAGTGGACCGCCAGAATTTCCCCCGTTAATTGATGCGTCAGTTTGGATAAGTCCAGTCATATATCCGCCACCACTTACTGCACCAACATATCTATCTAGTCCAGATATAATTCCTTGAGTTACTGTTTGAGAAAATTGTAGTGAAATTGGGTTTCCAATTGCAATTGCTGCATCGCCTATGGAAAGTGCATCGGAGTCACCAAGTGTTGCCACATTTAATTTTTCCTTTGTATTTATTTTTACAATGGCAAGGTCAACATTTTCGTCTGCCCAAATAGTTTTGCCTTCTATGTCCTTTTCATTGTTAAGTCTAACTGTTACATCTTCAACAACCTTGTTGTTTAATTTTACAACGTGAGCATTGGTAAGGATGTAGCCCTTTGGATCCACTATTACGCCAGAGCCAACGCCTTGGACTTCCACTTGACCAAAGAAGGATTGTTGAACTCCCTTAGTTGTAATTCCAACAACTGATGACATTGACTTCTTTGCAACAGCAGAAGCAACGCTCATATTGTCCTTGGCAGAAATTGTTATATTTGAATTGTCTTCATTGGAAGTTCTTGAGCTCTCCTGTGGTAGCAACTTATAAGTTGTGATTGCTGATCCAATTATTCCGCCAATTAGTGAAAAGACTAGGGCAATTACTACAATAATTTTTCCCCCGCCAGAATTTTTATTTTCTCGTCTATTATTATCCATAATTTTCCTCCTAACAATTTTGTTATATTTATATTAGTGTGATTATGTGAAAAATTGATGATTTTATTATCAAAGCTTTTTGAAATATTTAATATTTTTTGAAAAATTTAGGAGAAATTTTTCTCTAATTACTTTATCTTCAAAAAAAGAGACTCCTCAGAGCCTCTTAATCTTATTTTCCAAAGGCAGGTATTACTGCGCCCTTGAATTTTTCTTCTATTAATTTTTTAGCTGCATCTGAATTTAAAATTTCAATGAATTTTTTGAATTTTTCTTTATCAGCATCTTCTTTTCTAATGGCAATTAAGTTTGCATAAGGTGAATCTTTTGATTCTAAGAAAATTGAATCCTTAGTTGGGTCAAGTCCTTGTCCAATGGCAAAGTTTGCATTTATAACTGCAGCACCTGCATCCTTATAAACTTGGGCAATTGATGGTGCATCCATTGCTGTGAATTTTAAATTCTTTGGATTTTCTGCAATATCTTTTTCTGTTGAATTTAGGTTTGTCTTGTCCTTTAACTTAATAAGACCTGCATCTTCAAGAAGAATTAAGGCTCTTGCTCCGTTACTTGGGTCGTTAGGAATAATAATTTCTGCTCCTTCTTCAATTTCATCAACTGATTTGTATTTTTCAGAGTATAAAGCCATTGGTTCAATGTGAACATATCCAAGTACATCAAGGTTTTTAATGCCTCTTTCTTCTACAAAACTGTCAAGATATGGCTTGTGTTGGAAGTAGTTTGCATCAAGATCTCCTGCTTCTAGTTGCAAATTTGGTTGAATGTAATCATCAAAATTAACAACTTCAACATCAAGTCCTGCCTTGTCAAATTCATCCTTTAAGCCTTCAATGATTTCGCCATGAGGTGTAGGTGACACGCCAATTACAATTTTATTGTCGCCATCTTTAACTTCTCCAGCTGCTTGGTTGTTTCCTTCTGCCTTAGCTTCTTCCTTCTTTGCTCCACCACAAGCTGTTAGTGTTAGAGCTAGCACTAGTGAAAGTGCCAAAATAATTTTCTTCTTCATTTTTTTCCTCCTAAATTTTTTTATTTATATTAATTCTAAGAAACTTAGAATTAATACCTATCTTTTGTCAATATTTTCTGCGATTTTATTTCCAATAAATTGTACAATTTGCACAAGAATTATAATTACTATTACTGCTGACCAAAGTATGAGGGGTTCATTTCTTTGGTAGCCATACCTGTTTGCCACATCTCCCAGTCCGCCGCCACCCATGACACCAGCCATGGCAGAATAACCAATTACATTAATAAGTGTCATAGTTATTCCACTGACAAGCATAGGCATTGCCTCTGGTATTAAAACTTTAAAGATAATTTCTTTATTACTTGAGCCCATGGACTTGGCTGCTTCAATTATTCCTTGATCCACTTGAATAAAATATCCTTCCATTAACCTTGCCACAAAGGGAGCGGCTGAAAGTGAAAGGGGAATTATCATTGCCGCTGTCCCATAGGACTTGCCCACAATCAATCTTGAAAGTGGAAATACAACTATCATGAGGATTACAAAGGGAAAGGACCTCAAAACATTTATTATTCCATCAAGTATGGAATAGACTTTTGCGGACTCATTGAGACCGCCTTGCCTTGTGTTGGTCAAAACTATTCCCAGGGGAAGACCTATTAAGAGGGCAATAATTGTAGATGCCAAAACCATAACTAGGGTCTCTGGAATTGCTGGTAAAACTATATCTATTATTCTTTCCATTTAAAGCACCTCCACATTTACCTTGTTTTCTTTTAAAAATTCAATTGCCTTTTTTCTCTCTTCTTCCTTGCCAAGAATCTCAACCGTAAGATAGCCAACGCTTGAAATATTTAATTTGTTAATATTTCCTGAAAGAATGGATACATCAACATCAAATTTTTTCACACAGTGGGAAAGAATTGGCTTGTCATAATTGTCGTCGGCATAGGATAGTCTCAAGACATCGCCCTTGTAGTCAGCTCCATTTAAATAGCCTTCATCAACTTCATCTTCCAAGTTCTTTATAAAAGACCTTGTCACAGAAGTTTTTGGATTTTTGAAAAGTTCCTTGGTTTCATTTTCTTCGATGATTTTTCCAGCCTGCATTACAGCAATTCTGTCACAAATTTCCTTTGCCACTTCCATTTGGTGAGTAATCATAATTATTGTCATGTTGTATTCTTTTACAATTTTTTTCAAAAGATTTAAAACAGATTTAGTATTTGCCGGGTCCAGGGCTGAAGTCCCTTCATCTGAAAGAAGAATTGAGGGATTTGTGGCAATGGCTCTTGCTATGGCTACTCTTTGCTTTTGTCCACCAGATAATTCAGATGGATAAGAATTTTTCTTTTCCTTTAAGTCTATAAAATTAAGTAGCTCATCAACTCTCTTATCAATGTCACTTTTACTTACTCCAGAAATTTCTAAAGGAAAGGCAATATTTTCTGCCACTGTCTTTTGCATAAAGAGATTAAAATATTGAAAGATCATTCCAATATCCTTTCTCGCAGCCCTAAGTTCCTTTTCATTTAAATTAATAATGGACTTGCCGTCAATTATAATTTCACCACTGGATGGCTCTTCTAGTCTATTGATACACCTGACAAGAGTTGACTTGCCAGCTCCAGAAAGGCCAATTACTCCATAAATTTCTCCCCTATTTACTTTGAAAGAAAGGTCATCTAGGGCTCTAAAAGTTCCATCTTCACTTTTAAAATCCTTAACTAAGTTTTTTACTTCTATCATTTTTCCTCCACTAAAACAAAAAAAGAGCCTTCATCCCTAAGGACGAAAGCTCGTGTTACCACCTTAATTTATCACTTTCTCACGAAAGCGACCTCTTCAAGTACTATCATACTCTACTTCTATAACGGGAAGACCCGTAAATACCTAATATCGATATTTCCTAGAGAAGGCCATGTTCACATAAAACTCATCCACTTCTTTCACCACACCGAAGCTCTCTTTGCTCAAAATTTTAAGTTACTCTTCTTCTCAAAAAGTTTATTTATTAATTGTTTTTTATTATAAGATTAAGAAAAATAAAAGTCAAGACTTTTTGTTAAATTATTAAATTTTTTATATCATCTTCAACATTTGTAATGCCAGCAATATTAAATTTCTCCACTAAAACATCTGTAACATTAGGAGATAAGAAGGCTGGAAGACTTGGACCAAGGTGAATATTTTTTACACCAAGTGAAAGTAATGCAAGTAAAACTATAACAGCTTTTTGTTCATACCATGCAATATTGTACACAAGCGGAAGATCGTTGACAGATTCCACTCCAAAAGCATCAACTAGGGCAAGGGCAATTTGAATTAGTGAATAAGAATCATTACATTGACCTGCATCTAAAACTCTTGGTATACCATTGATGTCCCCTAGATTTAATTTGTTATACCTATATTTAGCACAACCTGCTGTCAAAATCACTGTAGACTTTGGAAGTTTTTCTGCAAATTCTGTGTAATACTCTCTATCAGCCATTCTTCCATCGCAGCCAGCCATGACAATAAATTTTGTGATGTCGCCATTTTTTACAGCTTCAATAACCTTGTCAGCAAGTTCCATGACTTGACTGTGAGCAAAACCACCTACTATACTTCCCTTTTCAATTTCTTCTGGAGCCTTGCAAGTCTTTGCAAGTTCAATTATTTCTGAAAAATCCTTGTGTCCCTTTTCGTCTTCTTCAATATACTTGCAACCAGGATATCCTGCAGCACCAGTTGTAAATAATTTGTCTTTATAGGAATCCTTTGGAGGCACTATGCAATTTGTCGTCATTAGTATTGGTCCATTAAAGGTTTCAAACTCATCTCTTTGCTTCCACCAGGCGTTGCCATAGTTTCCCACAAAGTTTTCATATTTTTTAAAGCTTGGATAATAATTTGCAGGAAGCATTTCTGAATGAGTGTAAATATCCACGCCAGAATCCTTGGCTTGTTCAAGTAGCATTTCAAAATCCTTTAAGTCGTGACCAGAAACTAAAATTCCAGGCTTATTTCTCGTGCCAATATTTACATTACTTATTTCTGGATTGCCATAAGTCTTTGTGTTTGCCTTATCAAGTGTCGCCATAGCAAGATATCCCATAGAACCAGTTTCAAGAGTAAGTGCAACTAATTCATCTAGGCTTTTTTCTATTAAAAGTTCAGCCATTGTAGTTAAGATAAAATTATTTACCTTCTCACTTTCATAGCCCAAAACTTTTGCATGTCTCGCATAAGCAGCCATGCCCTTTAGTCCGTAAGTTATTAGCTCCTTTAAACTTCTTACATCTTCATTTTCTTCAGCTAAAATAGAAACTTCGCCTGAACTTATTTTTTCCTCTATTTCAGAAAAATCCTTTGATGACCACTTTGCAGCATGGCTATAATTTTTATCTTCTCTCATAGAATTCATCAGATCAACAGTCTCTATAATTCTATCTTTAATTTGCTCATCATCAAAATTTGCATTTGTAATAGTTGTAAATAGATTTAAAATAACTCTGTCCACAACTTCTTTATTTTCCCTTCCACTTTTTACTGCAATTTCAGAAAGTCCCTTAGAAATCCAAATCAAAAAATCTTGCAAATTTGCAACTTCACTTGTCTTTCCGCAGACACCTCTTTTTATGCAGCCAGAATTTTTAAAAGTCTCTTGACATTGAAAACAAAACATACTCATAATTATCCCACCTTTTAAATTTGTAAGTTCTAACTTCTAAAATAATTCTAATAAAAAAATTAATAACTTTCTGTTGCATATGCAACATTTAAAAATTTTATCTACAAATTAAAAAAAAGACCCATGCAAGCATGAGTCAAAATAGGTGTATCAATGAGGATTTATTATCTTAAGCTAGTGAATTTATTTTCCTTCACTGGCAATTATTTCGTCAATTTTTTTATATAGTTCATCAATTTTTTCTTGTGAACCCACACTTATGTTGTCAATAATTTTTCCGTCTCTTCCAATTAAAAGAGTTGTAGGAAAAGCTGTCAAGTTTTTGAGGTAGTTGTCTATTTCTTCAGAAGGTTTTACAGCAAGATTTGGATACTTAACTCCCTTTGCTTCAATAATTTTTTCAGCCTCTTCTTTAATTTTTTTATCTTCATAAGTGTCAAGGCAAATTGACATAACCTTTACATTTTTGTCCTTTAATTCTTCAGAAATTTTTTGTAGAGTAGGCATTTCGTCTATGCAGCCCTTGCAACCTGTAAACCAGATGCTCATTATTGTAACAGGGCTGTCTTTAAAGACATCACTAGTTACTTCGTTTCCCTTAAAATCTACTGCGTCAAATTTTGGGAAGGCATCTCCACTTGATGCAGTTGGTCCTGCTGGCGCCTTGCTTGTGCAAGCAGTCATGGCAAGTGCCAAAAACAAAAGCACAAAAATTTTACTAATATTCTTAAAAATTTTATTCATATCTTGCTCCTTCTTCTAAATTATTGATTTTATTATTTTTAAATGAGGTGGAAATCGCTGATGTTGGGCAAGCTTTGATGCAGTCACCACATCTTATGCACTCCAAGGCTCTTTGATTTTTTGACATATCTACATCCATTTTGCAAATTCTCTTACATTTTCCGCATGATATACAAGAATCATTTACATGGTATTGATAAAAAGAAAATTTATTAGTTAATGCGTAAAAGGCGCCAAGTGGGCATAGGTATTTGCAAAAAGGTCTGTAAAAGAATATTGAGAGTATGATTATTAGGGCGAGAATGCCTGACTTTAGCAAAAATAAATTGCCAAGGGCTCCCCTTATACTTTTACTTGCCAGTGAAAGAGGAATTCCTCCTTCAAGTATTCCCTGTGGGCAAAGGTACTGACAAAAGTATGGAGATGCAATTCCCAACTCATCTGTCAAAAATACTCCAAATAACCAAACTACAAAGACCAAAATTAAATACTTGGTGTACTTTAAAAAGCTAAATCTTCTAGTGCTAAATTTTTTCGATGGAATTTTATGAATTAAATCCTGAAAAAAACCAAAGGGACACAAAAATCCACAAATAAATCTTCCAAACACAGTTCCAAATAAAAGCATGAGGCCCGTCACATAGTAGGCAAAATTAAATTTTGACGACCCTACAACAGCTTGAAAGGATCCTATTGGACAAGATAGAGCTGCTCCTGGACAGGAGTAGCAATTTAGTCCTGGCACGCAGGCAGCTTTAGTCTTTCCTGTATAAATAGTTCCCTTAAAAAAATTTGGAATATGTATATTTGTCAGTAGAGCAAAAGATCCCTGCACGAGATTTCTTTTTTCTCTAAATTTTTTAAAAAGATTATTTAACTTATCCAATCCCAACGCACTCCAAACATATTCTTATAGCCTTTGAAAGCACTGTATCAACTTCTGACCTATAAGCTCCCCAAAAAATAAAGGCAATGGATAAAATCAACATCGCGTATGAAAATTTTCTGTTTACAAATTCTTTCATATTCTCACCTCACAGTTAGTATAGCATTTAAGGTGTAAAGATTATGTTAAGAAAAATTTATTTTCTTAATTTTCTTAATTTTTTTTTAATTTTTTTGAAAAAATTTTTGGAAAGATTAATTTATTTCTTGCCCTAAAAAATCTTTTAAGTCTTGATTATTTCATATTTAGAAGTATATTAGTCTATCTTATTGGTATGAAATCGTTATTCTTTTTTAAATTTATTTTTGTAACTTATTAACATAATAATGAATAAATACTTCACAAAATCATTTAAAAACAGTATAATTGACTTAAAGGTAATTTAAGTTTTTTATCTACATATTATTAAAATAGTTTTGAAAACGATATTATTAATGATTTACCTTTAATTCTACTTAAGGAGGCTGATGTTAAAAACATATAAGTAATAAAATTCGTAGAGAAATCTTGTTTTATTTTTTGTTAAATTTGAGGAGGTATCTATGGAAAACAAAAATTTAAAACCTAAGGCTAATGGTGCAGCACTTCTACCTTTTATAGTTTTCGTGCTCGTATATCTTGCTACTGGACTAATTCTTAACGCCATGGGCGTTGAAATGGCATTCTATCAAGTAGCAGCACCCGTATGTATTTTACCAGCTATTATTTTGGCATTTATTATGTTTGAAGGTTCTATGGACGACAAGTTTAACGACTTTGTTCGCGGTTGTGGAGACGAAAACATAATAATCATGTGTCTTATCTACATATTAGCTGGAGCTTTCGCAACAGTTTCTAAATCTTCTGGCGGAGTTGACTCTGTTGTAAACTTTGCACTTTCTCTAATTCCTGTACAATTTGTTACAGCTGGAATTTTCTTAATCAGTTGTTTTATTTCTATCTCTACAGGAACTTCAGTAGGAACTATTTCAGCTGTTGGACCTATCGCTGTTGGCGTTGCTACAAAGGGTAACCTTCCACTACCACTTGTTCTTGGAGCCCTTGTAGGTGGAGCAATGTTCGGTGATAACCTATCAGTTATTTCTGATACAACAATAGCTGCAACAAGAACGCAAAATGTAGCCATGAAGGATAAGTTTAGAGCAAATATTAAAATTGCACTTCCTGCAGCTATTATTACTTTTGTAATTTTATTAGTTGTTGGAAAACCTGAAGGCGAAGTTGAACTAGGCGATTTGAGTTATAATTTTATACTTATAATCCCATATCTTTTCGTATTAATTACAGCCCTTGCAGGAATGAATGTATTCTTAGTATTAACTAGTGGTATCGTCCTATCAGGTATAATAGGCATCTTCACTGGCGGACTTACTATGATGACTTTTGCTCAAAATATTTTTGATGGATTTAGTGGAATGTTTGAAATTTTCTTACTATCACTATTAACTGGAGGACTTTCCTATATGGTATCTAGTAACGGTGGTATTGAGTGGCTAGTTCAAAAAATCAGAGGCTTTGCTAAGGACGTTAAATCTGCAGAAGTTTCAATTGCTCTTTTAACTCTTTTAACAGACGCTGCAACTGCAAACAACACTGTTGCAATTATCATTGACGGCCCTGTTGCCAAAGAAATTTCAAGGGACTTCAAAGTAGACCCAAGAAGATCTGCTTCCTTCCTTGATACATTCTCTTGCGTAATGCAAGGTATAATCCCTTACGGTGCACAAGTTTTAATCGCAGCTGGACTTACTAAAGAACTAGGAGCCCTAGCTGTATCCCCTGTTCAAATTATACCTTTCCTATGGTATCAAGCACTACTTGCTGTATTTGCAATAATCTCAATCTTTGTTAGATTTGCAGATCCAAAAACTGGCTGGGATTTTGAAAATGATGTGCCACTAGAAGAAAATAAGGCAGCAGCAAAATAATTTAAGGGAAAAATTTTAGATTTGTTTAATTAAGAAAAAATTTTAGATTTATTATTTTAAGAAAAGGAGATATTTATGAACAGTAAAGACGAACTAAAGAAAATGCATTTTGAAACTAAGGCAATTCACGGTGGATACGAAAAGAACAAATTTGGCGCATTAGCTACTCCAATTTATCAAACATCTACATTTATATTTGACAATGCAGAACAAGGCGGTCGTAGATTTGCCTTAGAAGAAGACGGCTATATCTATTCAAGGCTTGGCAACCCAACAAACGAACAAGTAGAAGAAAAAGTTGCACTACTTGAAGAAGGCGAAGCTTGTGTATCTGCAGCATCAGGAATGGGTGCAATTACATCAGCAATTTGGCCATTCGTAAAATGTGGCGACCACATGATAGCAGCAAAGACTCTTTACGGATGTACTTTCGCTTTCTTAGAACACTCAGTATCAAAAATGGGCATAGAAGTTGATTTCGTTGATATTACAAATGTTGACAACATCATAAATATAATGAAAGAAAACACAAAAATTGTTTACTTAGAAACACCAGCTAACCCTAACATGGACATTTGCGACATAGAAGAAGTGGCTAAGAGAGTTCATGAAAAGAATAAAGACTGTCTAGTAATCGTAGACAACACTTATTGTACACCTTACATCCAAAGACCACTTACACTAGGAGCAGACATGGTAGTTCACTCTGCAACAAAATATTTAAACGGTCACGGCGATGTTATTGCTGGCTTTGCAGTTGGTAGAAAAGAATTAATCGACCAAGTAAGACTAGTAGGAATTAAAGACTGTACAGGAGCTGTACTTGCACCATTTAACGCTTATCTAATCCTTAGAGGAATGAAGACTCTTCAAATTAGAATGGATAAGCACTGTTCTAATGCAATGAAAGTTGCAGAATTTTTGGAAAAACATCCAAAAGTTAAAAGCATCCAATACCCTGGACTTAAATCCTTCAAATATTACGATGTAGCTAAAAAACAAATGGCACTACCTGGTGCAATGATTGCCTTTGAAATCGAAGGCGGAAAAGAAGCTGGCGCTAAACTTATGAATAGCGTTAAACTTTGCACACTTGCAGTATCACTTGGCGACGCAGAAACACTTATCCAACACCCTGCTTCAATGACTCACTCTCCTTACACAGCAGAAGAAAGAGCAGCAGCAGGCATCTCAGAAGGCTTAATTAGACTTTCTGTTGGACTAGAAAATGCAGACGATATAATAGAAGACCTAAAACAAGCTTTAGATCAAATCTAAAAAATTTAAGAAAAGATTACAATAAACTTTTAAAAAAACTTTTAACTCAAGAAGTAAAAACCCTAAAGTTGATATCATTCAACCTTAGGGTTTTTTAAATTATTATATTTATGAAATTTATTGTAAAAATTATTTATTAAAACTTTCCCTCTTACTTCTTCTATAGCCGAGAAAAGCAATTAAAATAACCACTACAAAATATTTAATAAGGGTATTTCTTCTGTCCTCATTTTTTTCAGACTTGACATCAATTTTTAAAGGATCTTTTTCTAAATCAATCTTAAGCAAATTCTTGTATTTATAATTACTAGCCACAGTATTAATTGATTTATCTCTAGTCATAAAATCGTCGTCAAGATTATATCTATCAAAGAAAATAGATTTAGAATAAATAAACACATAAAATTCATCATTTTTTAACTTATAAATATATAACTTGTTATAATTAATGTCCTCCTTTAACTTTAGGGAGTAAATATTAAAATTTTCTTTTTCAAGACTTAACTTATTATTATTTTCAATATCCTTCTCTATTATAGTATAAATTTTATTGCCATTTAGAGTAAAAAATAAAATAAAGATAATTGCAGCAAGGTAAAATACTAAATAAAATTTTTTCTTCAACATAGATTTCCTCCAACATTTTTTAATTATAACATATTTATTTAACAAGTGAAAAATGTGAGTTAAAAACTTAGAAAATAAAAAAATCTGTAGAATAAGCCTACAGAATAAAAATGGTGACCCATGCGCGATTCGAACGCGCGACACCTTGATTAAAAGTCAAGTGCTCTGCCGACTGAGCTAATGGGTCAGAAAAATAAATTTTCAATAAAAAATCTGTGATAAACACAGATTAAAAATGGCGGAGAGGAAGGGATTCGAACCCTTGTGGGCTTGCACCCTAACGGTTTTCAAGACCGCCCCGTTATGACCACTTCGGTACCTCTCCACAAATATAAAATTTTAAAAATGGTGACCCATGCGCGATTCGAACGCGCGACACCTTGATTAAAAGTCAAGTGCTCTGCCGACTGAGCTAATGGGTCATATATTAATGGCTGGGGTGGCAGGACTCGAACCTACGCATGCCAGAGTCAAAGTCTGGTGCCTTACCGACTTGGCTACACCCCAATGCTATTTAGGTTTGGCGCACCTAGGAGGATTCGAACCCCCGGCACACGGATTAGAAGTCCGTTGCTCTATCCTACTGAGCTATAGGTGCTTATATGGAGCGGGTGAAGGGAATCGAACCCTCGCAACCAGCTTGGAAGGCTGGGGCTCTACCACTGAGCTACACCCGCATGAGTAAATTTTGAATTTTAAATGGTGGAGGAGAGTGGATTTGAACCACTGAAAGCTAAGCTAACGGATTTACAGTCCGTCCCCTTTGGCCAACTCGGG
>NZ_JBBMFO010000027.1:0-28797 GCF_040096015.1 Peptoniphilus hominis (ex Hitch et al. 2025)
TAGGACAATGGACACACCTGTAACCATACCGAACACAGAAGTTAAGCATTAGTCCGCTGATGGTACTTGGTTGGCAATGACCTGGGAGAGTAAGTTATCGCCAGTTAAAAGGTCTATTGATGCAAGTTAACCTTTGTCAATAGACTTTTTATTTTAAATACTCCTTTTAAAATTAGTAAAATATTTTGCTTTAATTATTCCACAATGAGTTATCTCATTACATATTAAAGGTAAAAAAATCTTCCTTATTGGAAGATTTTTTTATTGGGAAAATTTATATAGTATGGGAATCTTTGAAGGAATTATAAATAATCTGCCTAGCTATAAAAGTTAATGATATTGAATTATTTTTAGGGTAAACTATAGGTAGGTGATATTATGAAAAGTAAAGTAACAAAAGTTTTTAAAATTTTATTTATTATTGCAGCAATTTTAATTCTTCTTGCAATAATTTTATTTGTAGGTTTGCAAATTTGTTTTTCTCCAACACCAGATTCAAAGAGAAATAATTCTGTCCATGGTGTCAAGGTAAATGTTCAGGTGTCCAATGATGAGAGGAAACCAATTGTAAGAACCTTCGAGAGAGAGAAATTTGAAAATCTTTCTGAAAAAGAAATAGTGAAATTAAGAGATACGATTGGTGGAAGGGTAGAAGGTGACATCCCTTGTATACATTTAAATGAAGACAATAAGATTTATTTTACTTTTGAAGAAGAAGGAGAAATCTATGAGCCAGAAATACCAAGAATAAAAATATTTTTCTATTCATCTCCTTTTGATGACAATCAAAAGCAAAGAGTTATAGAAGGCGAGTTAGATAGGCTTGAAGATGGCAGGTATTATTTTGAAACTAAGAGATACAGCACTCAGTTTGAAAAATATTTTATGGAATACTTAAGGATTGAAATTTACTACACAATTGATGGTGTGGACTATGTTTCTAATTTTGGGACCATGCAAGACAATGCCAATGAGGGCACAGACTTCTTTGATAACGAAACTTTAGAAAATCCAATCCCACCAGAAGAATAAGACAAAAAGATCTTCCTTATTGGAAGATTTTTTTATTGGAAATTTTTATTTTTTACCAATTGTTAAAAGGGTAATAATAAATTAGGTGATATTATGAAAAGTAAAGTCGCAAAAGTTTTTGCTATCCTGATTCTTCTTGTAATAATTTTATTTGTAGGTCTACATATTTATCGTTCCCCAAAGCCAGAAGCAAAAAGAAATAATTCTGTTCATGGGGTCAAGGTAAATATAAAGGTGTCTGATGATGAAAGGACACCAATTATTAGAACCTTTGAGAGAGAAAAATTTGAAAGTTTGCCTGAACAAAAAGTCATGAGGCTAAGAGATACAATTGCTGGAGCCGTAGAAGGAGACATACCTTCAATACATTTAAATAAGGATAATAAATTTTATGTAGAGTTCATAAATAAGGGAAAAGTTTATGAGCCTGAAATTCCAAAAATTAAAATCTTTGCCGACTCTTATTATAATGACAAAACAAGGGAGACGGTCATAGAGGACGAGCTAGATAGGCTTGACGACGGCAGGTATTTTTATGAGACTAAAAGATATAATACTCAGTTTGAAAAATACTTTATGGAATACTTAAGGGTTGAAATTTATTACACTATTGATGGTGTGGACTATGTTTCTACTTTCGGGACTTTCCAAGATAATGCCAATGACGGCACAGACTTTTTTGATAATGAGAAATTAGACACGCCAATACCACCAGAAGAATAGGGTAAAAAAAGGCCTCAGCAGTGATGTTTAACCATCAAAGCTGAGGAATTTTTCTTTTTTATAGAAATTTAAGTTTGTTATTATTTTAAGTTGAATAAAACTACTTCCCTTGCAACCAAGGATTTTTTTATGTCGATTATCCTTTGGTTTGATGAGCCGCGAAATCTTAGTTTTAAATCCTTTAGGGCTTCTACAAATCTTCCGTCTACAAGGACGTCACATTCTTTTAAGAGATTTTTTTTATCTTCGTTCTTTAAGATTTCTTCATAAGTATAACCAGAGAAGATCCAAATTTCCTTTTGGACTTCTTTTTTTATGTCACGAAGGACTTTTAAGAGGTCCACTTCATTTTGAAAGGGCTCACCGCCAAGTAGCGTAAGCCCCTTTACTTCATCTAGTTTTAAATAGTCAACGACTTCTCTTGTTTCCTTGTCAGTCCAAGGCTCGCCAAAGTTAAAGTCTTGGTATTCTTTGTTAAAACAGTTGTGACAATTGTGAGTGCAACCTGTGACAAAGATAGTGGTCCTAATGCCAGGTCCATTTGCCACATCATACTTTCTTATTTGTGCATAATTCATTAGATGTGTAGCACCCTTGCGTTGATTTCTTTTGTACGGCCTTCGTTCCAGAAGTTTTCGCCAAGGTAGCCACAAGTACGCCTTACAACGCTAAGAGTTGACCTATCAGTGTTGTGACATTGTGGACATTCCCACTGTCCTTCATCGTTAAGTTTTATTTCTCCATCAAAGCCACATTCTGAGCAGTAGTCTGATTTTGTGTTGAACTCTGCGTATTGAATGTTGTCGTAAATAAATCTTACTATTGTTTCAAGTGCCTCTAAGTTGTGACCCATATTTGGTATTTCAACATAGGAGATGCAGCCACCAGTTGACTTGTCTTGGAATTTTGCTTCGAAAGCAAATTTTTCGAAGGCAGAAATTTCTTCACGAACATCAACATGGAAGGAGTTGATGTAGTAACCCTTGTCAGTTACATTTTCGATAATGCCAAATCTTTCCTTGTCAATGTTGGCAAATCTTTGTGTAAGTGATTCTGCAGGTGTTGCATAAAGTGTGAACTTAATTCCATATTCCGCAGTCCATCTTTTTACTGCATCGTTTAGGGCATCCATAATTCTCATGGCAAAGGCATAGCCCTTCTTGTCAGTGTGACTTACGCCCTTAGTTAAGATTGTTGCTTCATAGATTCCAATGTAGCCAAGGGAAACTGTGGAGTAACCATTGAGTAGTAGTGGTGCAATGGACTGGTGCTTGCCAAGTCTTGCTATGGCACCATGTTGCCAGTGAATTGGAGATGAGTCGCTAGATACTTTCTTCAAGTGTTCGTAGCGAAGAAGTCCAACTCTCTTCACTAAGTCTAATCTCTTTTCTAAGATTTCAAAGAATTTTTCTTCGTCTCCACCAGCTAAGATTCCAATTTGAGGTAGGTTAATGGAGCAAGCGCCCATGTTAAATCTTCCTTCAAACTTGTAGTTGCCCTTTTCGTCTTTGTATGGAGGAAGGAAGGCACGACAGCCCATTGGAGAGAAGACATTGCCTTCGTAGTTGGCACGCATTTTCTTTGCAGAGATGTAGTCTGGGTACATTCTCTTTGCAGTACATCTAATGGCAAGGGAAGTCAAATAATAATACTTGGAATCCTTGTTGATGTTATTTTCATCAAGAACATAAATTAATTTAGGGAAGGCTGGAGTTACATATACGCCTGCATCATTTTTTATGCCTTGAATTCTTTGCTTCAAAATTTCTTCGATAATCATGGCAACTTCGTCAACATATTGGTCATTGTCTTCAAGCCACATGAAAAGTGTAACGAAAGGTGCTTGACCATTGGAAGTCATGAGAGTGTTTATTTGATATTGAATTGTTTGAATTCCGCTTTCAAGATCCTTTCTAGTCATTTTGTCTGCCATTTTTTCAGCAAGTTCTATGTCGCCCAAAGTATCTAGGGCAAGATTTAAATTCTTTTCGTAGGATCTTCTTAAGTATTTGCCGAGACAAGAGATATTAATACTTTGTCCGCCGTATTGGTTTGATGCAATTTGTGCAATAATTTGTGTCATAACATTGCAGGCAACTTGGAAGGATTTTGGAGTTTCGATCATCTTTCCATTGACAACAGTTCCATTGTCAAGCATGTCCTTCATGTTGACTAGACAGCAGTTAAAAATAGGTTGGATAAAATAATCCATGTCGTGAATGTGAATAGCACCTGATTCATGTGCCTCAACTAAATCTGCAGGGATCATTTTTCTCTTGGCAATGTCCTTTGACACTTCGCCTGCTATTAAATCTCTTTGAGTAGAGGCGATGATGGCATTTTTGTTTGAGTTTTCGTCCATTAAGTCTTCATTAGTTTCATTTAAAAGACCTAGTATGCCCTCATCAGTAGTATTTTGTTCACGCTTATATTGTTGAACTGACTTGTAAGATTCGTAGGCTCTGGCAGTGGCAGGATTGTCATTTTGAATTAAACGGTAATAAACTTCGCTCTCTATGTCGTAAATTGAAAGAGGAAGTTCCTTATTATTTGCAAGGGCTTCAATTTCCTTGGCAATTTCTAGTGCCTGGTTTTCTACATATACACCAGAACTTGAGTGCATGGCTTTTTCTATGGCGATTACGATTTTTTCTCTATCGAAATCAACTTTTTTGCCATTTCTTTTAATAACTTGTGGCATTTTTACCCATCCTTTCTAAATAAATTTTATTTTTAATACTTTTTTAGATAGATATAATTATACTACATGTAGTGTTTAATTTCCATCAAAAAAACAATATATTGTGCTTTCTCTTAAATTTTACAAAAAGATAAATATTTTGCAAGAAACTAAATTTTTTTAATCCTTTAGTAGTAATTGGAAAATATTTTTTCCATAAACTCTACAAAAGATTTATTTTGCTTTTCAAATGAACTTTAGAGCTTTAAATGATAGAATATATTTAAGAGAAAATTTAAAAGGAGAATATTATGAAAAAATTTTTATTGTTATTGACTTTATTTTTATCAATTTTACTGCCACAGGGAGCTTTTGCAATTTCAGCTTCTCCCAACAATGATTCTTATATGAAGATTATTGACCCGGGTAATGAAGAGAGGACCCTACCCTTCTCAACCTACAACATCAATGACTACAATTACTTTAAACTTCGCACACTGGCAAATTATATGAATCACACAGTGAAGAAGTTTGATGTTAAATATGATGAAAGTAAGGACGCAGTATTTATTAGTACTGGAAAAAAATATGCTGACTATGACGCTCTAGAAATCGTAAAGAAAATTTATGGAGATAAGGAAGCCTATGAAACAAGGCAAAAAATATTTATTGACGGCAAGGAAATAAAAATTGCCGGATACAATATTGATGGCAACAATTATTTTAAGCTTCACGACTTAGCCGCCGCCCTTGATTTTATGGTGGACTATGACAATAAAGACAAGTGTGTAATTATTAACCCTAATCTTTCTAGTAGCGAAAAGGTAAAAACTACAAGTGAATCCGCTCCAAAAACCGAAGAAAATGAGGCTCTTTCTGGAGATATTTTAGGAGCGGAAAATTCTTTTTGCTACATTCCTGCCAGCGGAAGCCCAAGGAAGTTAAATGTAATGCCGGGTTATGTGGCAGAGATAAAAAACTCTAAAATTACTAGCTTTAAGGAATGTGGAGATTCTATCAACCTTCCAAAGGACACTGCTCTTATTTACATGAACTATATTGTTTTAAAAAATAAAAGCCTTGGCATTGATGGCAATGATGTAAGCATGAGTCAGTCCTATTTAAATAACTGGTTTAAGAAAAATATTTTTATACCTTATGTAAGGGCAAAAAAATTAAGCGGCCTCAGTAATGTTTACGAAATAAAATACATGGAGCTTGTAAATCTTGATAAAAAATATGAAAATGTCTCTTATATTTTTAATGCCCCAATAGAAGAAAGATATGAAATAAGCTTTGGAGATAATCCAGACCTTAAAAATTTCATAGCAGATAAAAATCAAGTCTATGGTCTTGCGAAAAAAGGAAAAAACATTGGATACAACTGGTGGTATATGAGCTCTCCAAAGACTTACAATGAAAAAATTGAGCACATGATAAATTATGCCCTAAGCGTTCAAGGTTTCTCCTATGACCTATACGACTGCTCAGGCCTAGTTGGTGCTGCAGCTGATGTTGCTGGTTTTGACCTTGCGCCTGCCTACTCTTGGCTAATTGAAGGAAGCCCTTCTGTCAAAGAAATTCCAATGAAGGACTTGAGGAGAGGAGACCTTTTAAACAAGGCTGGCTCACACATAATGATATACCTTGGCGACGGAAAGGTAGTTGAGTCTGTGCCACAGACTGGCGTTCGCGTTGCTCCTGTTAGGAAGACTGGCTACAAGGCACTTAGAATTTTAGATATATGATAAAGAGGGCTCGCCCCTCTTTTTTTTATGATAGAATATAAGAGAGAAAAATTTTAAAAATATGAGCTTACGAGGTTACTATGTTAAAAATATTTACTGACGTATTAGATCCATTTTTGTGGGGACTATTTCCCCTTCTTAGAAAATTTGAGAGAAAATATAAAAATTTCAACTACGAATTTGTCATGGGAGGACTAATTGGAAATTATGAAGAATTTCTACCTAAAAATTTTAGGGAGAAGAATTCCCTAGACCTGGGCAATAAAATTTTGTACGACATGTATAGGGCGACGGCGACTATAACAAAGATGCCAGGCTTTAAATCTGTGCCTGACCTTTTTACAGAAGACTACAAGTCCTCCTATCCACTGGATAAATATTTTCTAGCCTTTAAGGCAATTGACGAGGAAAATTCATCTGCCTATATGAGAAAAATTTTGCAAGAGGCAATAATTTTTGGAAAAAATATTTATGACTTAGAGGTGGAAAGGGAAATTTTAAAAAGTTTCCATGTGGACTTTGATGAATTTGTATTTAATTATGAAAACAGCCAGGATATTTTTCTAGCCAACAGAATGGAAGCCTTTGACTACAGAATAAAAAAGCTGCCAGGATTTTTGATTACAGAAAATAATCGCGTCCTTCAAAATATTATGGACTTTGGAAGAATTGAGGAATTTTTCTTGGAAAACTTGGACCTAGAGGAGAGAGAGGAAAATTTATCTCAGGAAGAAAAAATTTTGGACTATATAAGGACCTACGACTTGGTTTTAAAAGATGAAATAAAAATAGTTTTTGGCGAGAAAAATAAATTAGAGGAATTGATAAAAGACGGAAAAGTGAAAATTGAAGAATTAAATGAATTTAAAATCTTAAAAATAAATTAAAAAATTTTTAAGTGAGTAAAATTTTTAGGGAAATAATTAGCCAAGGTGTTTGCCTTGGCTTTTTTAGTGAGAAATTTTTATTTTTCGTGAACTTTTTTGCAAGTTATATGTGCAATATCAAGATAGTAAACAAGGGCATTATCAAAACTTCTTTCCATAACAGCATCAACTTCTGAAAGAGATGGATAATATTTTGCGGCAAGTTCTCTCAACTTTTTTGCAGCAAGGTCTCGGTCTTCTATGATTTCGATTTTGCCAAAGATCACAACGCTTTTAAGGTAATAGGACCAGCCATTGTCTGAAAGCTCCTCATCGCCATAGGTTACAAAGGAGGCTTTGTTGTTATTTTTTATGCAGTCCACCTTGTAGCCTGTCTTGGCTCCGTGAAAGTATAGTTTATTTTCTTCTTCATCATAAAAATAATTTATGGGGAGGGAATAGGGATAGCCCTCCTCTCCATTAAGGGAGATGACTCCTCTTTTATTTTTTATAAGTAATTTTTTGCCTTCATCAAGGGGAAGCTCTTGCTTTATTCTTCTCATTTGTCTAAACATTTTGCACCTCTTTTTTATAATTATAGCAAATACTTTTGCAAATATAAATTGACATTAAAATCGTGCTATAATGGGGTCATGAATAATTTATACAATGTTTTTAAAAATATAAAATTTTCTAGTGAAGAAGAAATTGAAGAAAAAATTTACGAAGATGAGAGCCTAAAAATTATTAGGACTATGTCCCTTGATCAAGTCACAGGTTTTTATGACCAAGATGAACTTGAAATTGTAATTTTGCTTGGAGGGAAGGCACAAATAGAATACGAAGACGGAAGGAGACTTGACTTAGAAGAAGGAGACACCCTGGTAATAATACCCCACGAGGTCCACAGGGTTTCTTGGCAAGAAATGGCAGTCTGGCTCTGTATTTTTAAAAAGTAGGACTTTATTGGAAAGTGGGAAAAATTTCTAAATTTATAAAAATTTGTTAATTTGTAAATTGATGAAGATACCTGCTCCCGTCTTTAGGTTTGTCTATCGACTTGATTGTGCCCTTTTGGGTGAATATTTAATTTAAAATGTTTATATTACCATCATCCTTCATATGACTCTACTTAAAAATTTATACCATCTTTCTCCAATAAAGTTTAAGTAATAAACTCACTAAAATTAGAAAACTGCCAGTTATTACAAGTGTATAAAAAACAACCATATTAAAATAACTAGCTAAAATAGAAGCTACAAAAATACCAAGTGCTATCTTCCCTATTAAATTAGAACCTGATTTTAGTTTTATAAAATTTTTTCTTTCATCATGTTCATCAATGTACAATCTTCTTAGCATTTTATCGTCTTTTAAAGCTTTTCTAATTTTAAACACCCAGAAAACACAAATTATTTCTATTCCTAATGTTAAGCCATTAATAAATCCTAATGCTGAATCGTTGAGCCTAGCCTGATCCTTTAATAAAAAATTTCCTACTCCCCAAAATATAAGCGCAAAACTTATATAAGATTTATATAACCTTTCCCTTTTTTTCAATACTTCATGATAATTTTCTAAATTCATTAGTCCTCCTCCTCTAGGTCAAATACATCTTCAATTTTTAAGTTAAAATATTTAGCTATCTTGTAGGCTAATGGCAAAGACGCTATGTATTTTTCGGTTTCTATAGATGTAATAGTTTGCCTTGTAACTCCAACAATATCAGCAAGTTCAGCTTGGGATAATTTCTTTTCTTTTCTTAATTCAGGTATCCTTGTCTTCAATTAACCACCTTCTTTAAATAATACATAAATTACTTTTCTCTATAAGTATAGTTTGCTTTGCATTTATTGTCAAGTTAACTTTGCACAAATGATAAAAATTAAAAATACAATCAATCCCCTGTCAAAATAATCTGATTCACTTGTATCATTGCCACAGCTGATTGACCTATCAAGATCCATGATTGTAGCAATAACTCCCTCTATCTTTTAGTTATTCATTTTATAATTTTTTTTCAAAACTATATAAGAAAATTTAAAGATATAATTATGTTTTATAAAAACTAGCTCTTAATACAATAAATATTTTCTACTAATTTTAATCCCTTAAAATATTTTTTTCCATTCTATAACAAATGTATATCATTCCTAAAATTGAAGGCGTTAATATAATAAACAAACCAATAAGGAAATCATATAGATTAAAGACTTCTCCTAGTATCATTGTAATCAATGTAGTAGCTATACCTATAATTCCTAACTTTATACTAGATCTATACCAATAGGCATTTCCATTTATCCAATTGGATTCACTTTTAACCAGCCTTGGAAGAGCATAATGGGACAAGCCTTGATACTTATATGAAGATAATCTTTATCTTCCTCTTCTAAATTCTTCTCTAATTTTCTTTGGTGGATATGGTTTTGGATGTTTTAAAAGATTATAATTAACGATTATAATTAAAACATATATGCCTAAAAATACTAAATATAAATAATTGCCCATAAAACACCTCCTATAAATAGTATTTAATTAGTTTAACTGTAAAATTTATTATATTATAAATAAACCAATAAGTCACTTTAGCTTATTATATATTTGTGCTTGCCTTAGTATCTATTGATATAGTTTTGATTTTTTATGTTTCCCACTTAAAACGGTTAAAAATCCTTTTATTTCCATTGCACACGCACTTGCTCCTAGATGAATTGTTGGTATTTGTTTTATGCCTTGCCTTTTAAAACTACTATTGTCTACTATTTTTTCTTTCTGACTGTTTCTGCAGACAGATGAGCTTTTTATTATTATTCTTAGTGTTTCTTTAAATTTTTGTATTTTTGCTTCTTATAGTATTTTTTTATTTCTGCATCTGCTAGTTTTTCTGTTACATTCTTTCCATATTTTGTTCTTCCAAATAAAAAAGACGATAAAATATCATCTACCCGTCTTTAGTTTTGTCTCTCGACTTATATGTGCCCTTTTGGGTGAATATTTAATTTAAAATGTTTATATTACCAGCTCCTAAAATTTTAATTATTTATGATATAATATTAATATATTTACTGGAAGGGCAATAATATATGAACATATATATCGACGAATCAGGAACAATTAATAATCAGTTTAAAAACGAATACTTCATTATCACTTTAATTATTCCAGATAATTCTAATACTCTAAAAAGATCCTATAAACGTTTTGTATCCTCTAATCTTAAAGAACTTAAAAGAATAGACAATAGACAAAAAATGTTTTTAAATGGAACATTCCATGAGCTAAAAGGTTCTGCTTTTGATAAACCCATGAAACAAGAATTTATAAACTTCTTTGCCAGAAAAAACAACTTCAGTCTTTTCTATATAAAAGTTGATAATTCAAGGCTAAAAGATACTTTTTGTTCAAATACATCTAGAGTTTTCAATTACCTATTAAAAATATCAATGGATTACTTCATAAGAAATAATTACATACCAAGTGAGAATCATATTTTACAACTTGATGAAAGGAATGAAAGAACAGAATCCAGATTCTTTCTTGAGGACTATTTAAACACTGAACTTTGCATAACGGGGATTAATCAAGGAAATTTTGAAGTTTCATATTTTGACTCTGCTAATAATTCAAATATTCAAATTGCTGATGTTTTTTCAAACATCTTGTATTCTCATCTTAAAACAGGTAATTATGCAGATGAGCTTGATACTTTAAGAGACAATGGTATCTTGAAATATATTTTTGAATTTCCCCTATAAAACTTGACTTTTATCTGTTTTTAAAGTATCATAATTATACCAACAGTAAGTCTTATTCAGTTGCCATTATCTAGGTAAGCGATATGTGTTATCGTCACTCATAAGCAATTGGTATACATATTAGCCACCTATAGGGTGGCTTTTTTAATTATAAGAGTCCATCCAACCAGGGGTATTCTAAGCACAAAAATAGGGAAGAGCAAAAACTCTTCCCTAAATTTTTCTTTATAATCTTATTTCTTTATATTCTTATTTATTTCTCAAAAATTCGTCAATTGATTTTGCTGCATTTTTTCCTGCGCCCATGGCAAGGATTACTGTGGCAGAGCCTGTTACTGCATCGCCGCCGGCAAAGATTTCCTTACGAGATGTTTGTGATTCTTCATTTACAATTATGCCGCCCCATTTTTCTATGTCAAGATTTTTTGTAGTTGAAGAAATTAGTGGGTTTGGATTTGTTCCAAGAGCCATGATAACTGTTTGGAATTTTTCTTCATATTCGCTGCCTTTTATTGGCACTGGTCTTCTTCTTCCAGATGAATCAGGTTCTCCAAGTTCATTTCTCACACATTTAAGGGACTTAACCCAGCCTTCATCATCTCCAAGAATTTCCACTGGAGCAGTTAGCATTTCAAATTTAATGCCTTCTTCCTTGGCATGATGAACTTCTTCAGCTCTTGCTGGCAGTTCCTTTTCAGTTCTTCTATAGACAATGGAGACATCGGCGCCAAGTCTCTTGGCAACTCTTGCAGCATCCATAGCCACATTACCGCCGCCAACTACGGCAACTTTTGCTCCAACATTAACTGGCGTGTCGTATTCCTCGTCAAAGGACCTCATTAAATTATTTCTTGTCAAAAATTCATTGGCAGAGTAAACTCCATTTAAGTTTTCTCCAGGTATGTTCATAAATTTAGGAAGACCTGCGCCAGAGCCGATAAAGACTGCTTGGTAGCCTTCTTTTATTATGTCGTCAATAGTCATAGTTCTGCCGATGACAAAGTTGTTTTCGATTTTTACGCCGAGATTTTTAATGTTTTCTACTTCGTATTCTACAACTTCATCTGGAAGTCTAAATTCTGGTATGCCGTAAATTAAAACTCCGCCAGATTGTTGAAGGGCTTCAAAAATTGTCACATCGTAGCCCATTTTTGCAAGTTCACCTGCACAAGTAAGTCCTGCAGGGCCTGCTCCCACAACGGCAACTTTTTTGTTTACCTTTCTTATTTCGCCAACTTCTTTTATTTGGTGGCGTCTTGCATAATCTGCTGCAAATCTTTCAAGCTTGCCTATGGAAACAGAGTCGCCACGATTTAAAAGGACGCATCTCTCTTCGCATTGGGTTTCTTGTGGACAAACTCTTCCACAAACTGCAGGAAGAGATGTGTAAAGGGAAAGAACCTTATAAGCTTGTTTGAAATTTCCATTGGCAATTTCCTTTATAAAGCCAGGTATGTCAACGGAGACAGGGCAGCCACCAACGCAGCCAGGCTTTTTGCAGTTAAGACATCTGCTTGCTTCTTCAACTGCTTCTTCTGCTGTGTAGCCAAGGCAAACTTCCTTAAAGTTTTTGTTTCTCTCATCAGGAGCTTGCTCAGCAATTGGCACGCGCTTAAATCTATCTTCAGCTTTAGTTATTACAAGTTCATCTTTTTCTTGATCATGAAGACTTTCTGCCAAGTGGTCAGACACTGCGAGATCCATTGTGCAGTGGTGGTCGGCTATTGCATAAGTCTTTTTGTTGTCAATATATTGTCTTTGCCTTTTCATTGCAGAATCAAAGTCAACTAAGTGGCCGTCAAATTCTGGTCCATCAACGCAGGCAAATTTAGTTTTGCCGCCAATGCTTACACGACAAGCTCCACACATGCCAGTTCCATCAACCATTATTGGGTTAAGGGAAACTGTTGTTGGAAGCTCATATTTTTTTGTAGTTAAACAAACAAACTTCATCATAATCATAGGTCCAATGGAAACCACATGATCGTATTTTTTATTTTCATTTTCAATTAGATCTGCGATTTTATCAGTAACTAGGCCCTTAAAACCGTAAGAACCATCATCTGTTGCTATGTATAAATTGTCGCAGACAGATTTTAATTCATCTTCTAGGATTACAAATTCCTTGGACTTTGCTCCAATGATAATGTCGCAGTGAAGTCCATGGTCCTTAAAAAATTTTGCTTGAGGATAAACTGGTGCAGTTCCAACGCCACCAGCAACGAATAGGTATTTTTTGTCCTTTAAAGATTCAAGGTCCATGTCGCAAAAATCAGATGCGTGACCAAGAGGTCCAACAAAATCTTTAAAGCTTTCTCCTTCTTCAAAGGCTGCAATTTTTTTTGTAGATTCTCCAGAAGCTTGAACAACAATTTGTACACTGCCTCTTTCTACATTGTAATCAGAAATTGTGAGAGGAATTCTCTCGGAATATTTGTCTGCTATTAAAATAATAAATTGACCTGGCTTTGCAGAAGCTGCAATTTTAGGTGCATATATGTCAAATAAATAAATATTTGGCGCAAGTTCTTTTTTTCTTAAAATTTTTGGCAAAATAATCACACTCCAAGGATATTATAGCATAAGGGCAAATTCAGAGGGGGAGAAATTTAAAATGCTGGGATAATTTATTTAAAAGCCTACTTTTTCCCAGCAAAAGACAAAAAATATTTACTAAAGTAAAATTTTAAAGTATATTATATCTAAGGTGATTGAAATGAGAAAATTTTCAAAAGAAATAAAAAAAGTCGTGATAAAAGTTGGTTCATCATCTATTACTCACGACAATGGAAAAATAAATTTACAAAAAATCGACGAGCTTTGCTTTGAAATTGCAAACTTAAAAAACAAGGGCATGGAAGTAATTTTAGTTTCTTCTGGTGCCATAGCAGCAGGTCGTGCAAAATTAAATTTAGAGGAAAGACCAAAGGAGACTTCAGAAAAACAAGCGGCAGCAGCCGTTGGTCAAGTTGCCCTTACAAATATTTACGACAGGTCACTTATTTCCTATGGATACAACTCTGCTCAAATACTTCTCACAAGGCAAATTGAAAAAGATGACGAGATGAGAGAGAATGCCAAGAACACCTTTGAAAAGCTTCAGGGCATGAACGCCATTCCAATAATAAATGAAAACGACACAATTTCCACTTACGAAATAAAATTTGGCGATAACGACACACTTTCTGCAGTGATTGCCAGAATGGTGGAGGCAGATCTACTTATAATGCTGACAGACATTGAGGGGCTTTATACTGACGACCCTAGAAAAAATAAGGATGCCAAGATAATACACCAGGTTGACGACATAAATAGTGTGGAAGGTATGGCAAAGGAAACTGAGTCCAAGCTTGGCACAGGTGGCATGCAGACGAAAATCAAGGCAGCTAAGCTTGCCATAGAAAAAAACATTGAAGTTGTAATCGCCTCTGGCGAAAGCATGAAGACAATTAGAGATATAGTTAAAGGAGAAGAAATTGGAACCTATTTTAAGTGTTAAAGAACTTGGAAAAATTGCAAAGGAAGCTTCCTACAAGTTAAAAAAATTAAATACAGCTGAAAAAAATAAGATGCTTGCCTCCATTAAGGAGTCGCTCTTATCTGAAAGAAAAAAGATTTTAGATGCAAATGAAATTGACATAAAAAAGGGCAGAGAAAATAATATGCCTGAAGGCTTAATTGATAGACTGCTTTTAAATGAGGGAAGAATCGAAGCCATGGCAAAGTCCATTGATGAAGTTATAGACTTTAAGGACCCAGTGGGCAGGGTTTTGTCCATGGAAGAAAATTATGCAGGACTTTTAATAGGAAAGAAAACTGTTCCCATGGGAGTCATTGCCATAATTTATGAGTCAAGACCAAATGTAACTCTTGATGCAGCAATCTTGTCCCTAAAGGCATCTTCTGCCATAATCCTTCGCGGCGGCAAGGAATCAATAAATTCAAACATTGCCATAGCAGATGCCATTAGGCTGGGCATAAAAAATGCTGGCTACGACGAAAATTTTGTGCAAATTGTTAAAGACACATCGAGAGAATCTTCTAAGGAACTTATGCAATTAAAGGGCTATGTAGATTTGCTCCTTCCAAGAGGTTCAGCGTCACTTATTAATTCTGTTGTGGAAAATGCCAAGGTGCCTGTAATTGAAACTGGAGTGGGCAACTGCCACATCTATGTTGACCAAGATGCGGACCTAGAAAATGCCATAAAGATTATTGAAAATGCCAAGACTCAAAGAATTGGCGTCTGCAATGCCATGGAATCCCTTGTGGTAAATGAAAATCTAGAAGACAAGTTTTATGACTTGTTAAATGAAGTGGTGGAAAAATATAAGATTAAAGTTCACGCTGACGAAAAATCTCTTCCTAAATTTAAAAAGGCTCTTCCTGCCACAGAAGATGACTTTGGTCGCGAATATCTTGACTACGAATTTTCTGTCAAGACAGTAAAAGATGTTGACCAGGCAATAGACCACATCACAAGATATTCTACGGGACACTCTGAAGCAATCCTGACAAAATCCTATGAGAGAGCCATGAAATTTTTAGAGGGCGTTGACTCAGCCTGCGTCTATGTAAATGCATCCACGAGATTTACAGATGGCGGAGAATTTGGCAAGGGTGCAGAGCTTGGCATCTCAACGCAAAAGCTTCACGCAAGGGGACCTGTTGGCTTAGATGAACTTGTAAGCTACAAGTATATAATTTTTGGTCACGGCGAATTTAGAAAATAAAAATTTTAATAGAAATAAATTAAATATTAATTGAAAGCATAATAGAGTAGATCTTTTCTCATCTACTCTATTTTTTTATGCAGAGAAAAAATTTTGCCATTACTGTCAAAAACATGAAGAATTTTATTAATTTTAAGGCTTTGAAATTTATTTAAGAAAAATTTACAAACTTTCACCATTCTTTCACACTCTGTAAAATATTTTACATGAAATTTACAATAGCCATCTTTCAAATTTACAAAGGCTTTTTATAATAGCCTTGAAATTAAAAATTATATTTGAAAGGAAGATAATAATGGAAATTAAAAAAATTGGTAAAGTTGGAATGATTCTTGCCTTAGCAGCATCTCTTGTTGCTTGTGGAGGAAACAAGAAGGAAGAGGCAGCAGCAAATGCTCCTAAAGAAAATGCAGCAAAACAAGAAGAAAAGGGATCTAACGCAGCTGATCTTGGAACTATTAATGTTATTTCAAGAGAACAAGGGTCAGGTACAAGATCTGCCTTCACTGAACTTACTGGCGTTCTTACAAAAGACGGCGACAAAGAAGTCGACAACACTTATGCTGAAGCAGCAGTTCAATCTTCTACTGATGCAGTTCTTACAACTGTTGAAAATGACAAGGCATCTATTGGTTATATCTCTCTAGGATCTTTAAACGAAACTGTTAAGGCAGTAAAAGTTGAAGGCGTTGAAGCTACTCCTGAAAACATCAAATCTGGCGACTACAAACTTGCAAGACCATTTAACGTTGCTTACAAGGCTGATGTAGATGCAAAGGCAAAAGATTTAATCACATTCATCATGTCTGACGAAGGACAAAAGATTTGTGAAGAAGAAGGTTATGTTGGAGATGCAACTGGTGCAGCTTACGAAGCAACTGACAATGATGCACATATTACAATTGCTGGTTCAACTTCAGTTTCTCCTCTAATGGAAAAACTTGCTGAAGCTTACAAGGCTAAAAACCCTAAGGTTCAAATCGACATTCAATCTAACGGTTCTTCTGCTGGTATGACTGCAGCTATGGAAGGAACAGCACAGCTTGGTATGGCATCAAGAGAACTTAAAGACGAAGAAAAGAAAGCTCTTGAATTTACAGTAATCGCAAGAGATGGTATCGCAGTAATCGTAAATAATGAAAATGGCTGCGAAGACTTAACAATGGATCAATTAAAACAAATCTTCACTGGTGAATTAACTGACTGGGCTGAAGCTAGCAAATAATAGTAAATAAATAGGTATAGGAATGAATAAAATGGAAGATACTAATAAAAAAGTACTCCATAAAGAAAACCAAAGAAAAGCATTTACTAAGGAAGAAGTATTTAAATATTTCTTCCTAATTTGCTCTATACTGTCAATCTTCTTTTTGTTGTTGATATGTGTATTTATCTTCAAAGACTCCTTTGGTTTTATTGGAAAAATTGGAGTAAAAAACTTTGTCCTTAACGACGCTTGGACACCTATGAATGTGCCACCCTCTTATGGGATCCTACCAATGATAATTGGATCTGTCTTAATCACTGCTATGTCATGTATTGCAGCAGTGCCAGTTTCAATAATGGTAGCTTGTTATTTGGCCTTTGATTGTCCAAAAAACATTTATAAAATTTTAAAACCTGCCCTAAATCTTATGACAGGCATACCTTCAATTGTATATGGCTTCTTTGCCTTAACAGTTATTGTGCCTATTAACAGGTCAATTTTTGGAGGCACAGGTATGAATATGCTTTCTGCAGCAATACTTCTTCTCATCATGGTTTTGCCAACAATAATTTCTATGGCAGAAGCATCTCTTAGAACTGTCCCACAATCTTTTTACCAAGGTTCACTTTCCCTTGGTGCAACTCACGATGAAACAATTACAAGGGTAATGGTACCTGCTGCAAAGTCAGGTATTTTTGCTGGAATAATTTTGGGAGTAGGCCGTGCAATTGGTGAGACAATGGCAGTAATATTAGTTGCAGGAAATCAAACGAGATTAACTTTTAATCCTTTAAAGGGAATTAGAACTATGACTACAAACATTGTACTTGAAATGGCTTATGCAGCTGGAGAACACAGACAAGCTCTTATAGCAACTGCAGCAGTCCTATTTATTTTCATTCTTCTAATTAATATTGGATTTTTTATAGTAAAGAGTAGGAGCGAAAACAATGGTTAAATATATTACAATAGGCGTATTATTATTTTTTGTCGCTCTAGTATTGGGACTTCACTTTATAAAGGGACTATCCTTTTATAGAATTACAACAAGACTTTTTTCAGCCATGACCTTTGCAGTCCTTGTATTTATTGTAGCCTTTGTTGTTTTTAAGGGAGCCCTATCCTTTAGACCTGACATGCTTTCCCTACACTACACAACAGAAAATGTGTCCATGGGACCTGCAATAATTACAACCCTTCTTACAGTTGTCCTTGCAATTTTATTTGCATCACCAATTGGAATTTTCACAGCCATATTCTTAGTTGAATACACAGATGTTGAAAACAAACTTGTAAAGGCAATAAGACTTGCAACAGAAACCCTTGCCGGTATTCCATCAATTGTTTATGGGCTATTTGGTATGTTATTCTTTGGCTTAAAATTAAAAATGGGTTTCTCTGTAATTTCTGGTGTTTTAACTGTTTCTATTATGATTCTTCCAATTATAATGAGAGCGACAGAAGAAGCCCTAAAGTCAGTTCACCCATCAATTAGACAAGGTTCCTTTGCACTAGGAGCAGGCAAGCTTAGAACAATTTTTAAGGTTGTACTTCCAGTTGCGATTCCAGGAATTTTATCTGGAATAATTTTATCAGTTGGTCGTGTAGTTGGCGAGACTGCTGCTTTAATGTACACTTTGGGAACAGCAACATCCCTTCCAGCATCACTAAAATCATCATCAAGGACCCTAGCCCTACACATGTATGTACTATCATCTGAAGGTAAGCATGTGGGCGAAGCCTATGCAACAGGCATGGTGCTTTTGATACTTGTCCTCTTGATCAACTGGTCATCAACTAAACTTGCAGACAAACTTAAGGAGGTAGAATAATGCAATCTAAGATGAATGTCAAAGATCTCGACTTATACTATGGAGATTTTAAGGCACTTCACAATATTAATTTAGACATTAGGGAAAATGAAATTCTTTCTTTTATTGGACCTTCTGGTTGTGGTAAGTCAACTTTACTAAAATGTTTAAATAGAATGAACGACCTAGTAGTAGGTTGTAGAATAGAAGGAGAAATAACTCTTGACGGCGAAGATATTTACGCCAAGAATTATGATGTAAATAAACTAAGAAAGAGAGTGGGCATGGTATTTCAACAACCAAATCCTTTCCCAATGAGTATTTATGAAAATATTGCCTATGGTCCAAAGACTCACGGCATAAAAAATAAAACAGAGCTAGATGAAATTGTTGAGTCCTCACTTAAGCAAGCTGCCATTTGGGACGAAGTAAAGGACGATTTAAAAAAGTCTGCCCTTTCAATATCAGGTGGGCAACAACAAAGACTTTGCATAGCAAGAGCCATAGCAGTAAATCCTGAAGTAATTTTAATGGACGAACCAACATCTGCTCTTGACCCAATTTCTACAGGAAAGATTGAAGACCTTGCACAGGAATTAAAGGAACAATACACAATAGTAATGGTTACCCACAATATGCAACAAGCTTCAAGAATTTCTGACAAGACTGCCTTCTTCCTTCACGGAGTTATTGTTGAATATGGAAACACTATTGACATATTTACAAACCCAAGGGAAGAAAAGACAGAATTATATGTAACAGGAAGGTTCGGCTAATGAGAAAGAAATTTGACGAAGAATTAAGACACTTAAACAACTTACTTTTAGAGATGGCTATGCTAAATGAAAGTGCAATAAAAAAGGCTATCTCCCTATTAGATGAAAAAGACGAAAAAACAGCTGAAGAAGTTTCAAATTATGAAGAGAGGACAGATGTCTACGAAGGCATTATCCAAAAGCAATGCTTAAAAATTTTCGTTGAGCAACAACCAGCAGCAGGAGATTTAAGAAGAGTGTCCTCTGCACTTAAAATGATCACTGACATGGAAAGAATTGGCGACAACGCAAGAGACATAGCAGACATTTGCATGATATTACCTGATGACTACGACACTTCTAGATTTCCTCTCATAAAACAAATGGCGGAAGCCACAATTCTTCTCTTAAACAAGTCAATTGACTCCTTTGTAAATTTAGACATGGACTCTGCAGAAAAAATTGATGACGATGATGATGTCATAGATAATTATTTTGTGATGATAAGAGACCAATTAATTGATATAATTAAATCAGATTTTGATCCTGCAGCTGCCATTGATTTTATCATGATTGCAAAATATTTGGAGAGAATTGCAGATCACGCTGTTAATATTGCAAAGTGGGTAATGTTTTCTATAGAAGGATGATTTAATGCTAATTTATGTAGTAGAAGATGACACATCGATTTTAAAATTAATTGAATATTCACTGAGGAGCAAGGGCTACCAGGTCTATTGCTTTGAAAATGGCAAGGACTTTTTTGATAAGCTAGTGGAAAAAAAACCAGACTTTGTCCTCCTTGACATAATGCTTCCAGACATTGATGGAACAGAAATTTTGACTAAGATAAAGGAAAAGGAAGACACAAAAAATATTTGGGTCATGATGATTACAGCAAAGACTTCTGAATATGACATAATTTCTGCCCTAGATGGTGGTGCTGATGATTATATCAAAAAACCTTTTTCTGTAATGGAACTTTTGTCAAGAGTTGGTGCCATAGCAAGGCGTGCTAGCACAAGTGAAAAGGACAGAAATATTTTAGAATTTGGCGGCATTGTCATGAACAATTTAAAGAGAATTGTAACAATTGATGGCGAAGAAGTGGACTTTACCTTTAAAGAATATGAACTTCTAAAATATTTAATTTTAAATAAGGAGATAGTCATCTCTCGTGAAAAACTCCTAACTTACATTTGGGGTTACGATTATGAAGGCGAAACAAGAACTGTGGACATGCACATAAAACTTCTTCGCGACAAATTAAAGGACAAGAGAAATTATATAAAGACAATTAGAGGCGTGGGCTATATGCTTTCTACGAAAGATTGATATGAAAAGAAGATTTTTTAGATACCTCATGGGCATATCCCTTCTCACACTTTTTCTTTCGACTATTGCCTCCATGTTCATCTATTACTCTGTCTATGTGGACAGATCCAACAAAGACCTTTCAAATATAGTCATCGCTATGGGCGAAACTTTAAACAAAATAGATGATGACGAAAATTATTTAGATGATGTGGCAAGAAAGAAGAGGGACTTTAGGATTACTCTCATAAAAGAAGATGGCGATGTAGTTTACGATTCATCTCAAGATGCAAAGTTTCTCCCAACTCACAAGGACAGACCTGAAGTCATAAAGGCACAAAAAAATGGCTTTGCAAAAATTGAAAGATATTCCAACACCCTATCCAAGGACCTTTACTATGTAAGCTTAAGGCTTGAGGATGGAAAGGTACTTAGGGTTTCAAGGGAGATGGACAACCTCCTTGGTGCCTTCAGAAAAGTTTTTCCCATAGACATTTTAATGTCGCTACTTGTCTTTGCCATAGCCACAGTAGTTTCAAGAAGACTTACTAAAAAAACTTTTGAACCTTTAAATAATTTAAATGAAGATTTGCTTACTATTGACACAGATATGTTTCCAGAGATCAGTCCCTTTATCAACAAGATAAATAAGCAAAACATGACCATAAAGGACAATTATAGAGAGATAAGTAGAGAAAGGGATACCATTGAGACAATTTTGAAAAATATGAAAGAGTCACTAATAATAATTGATGAAAATAAAAATTTGCTCTCTGTAAATAACTCTGCAAGGGAACTTTTTAACTCCAAGAGAGATCTAATTGGAGAAAATATTTTAAACTTAATAAGAGACGAAGACCTTTTAAAGCTAATTGACGACGCCCTCATGGGTTCTTCTGTGGAATCCATTACAAATATTGGGGACAGAGAGTTTAAATTTTATGTAAATCCAGTTTTCGAGGACAAAAAAGTCAGAGGTGTAGTAATATTATTTATAGACGAGACAGAAGAAATAAGAGCCTTGAGACTTCGTGAAGAATTTTCTTCCAATGTGAGCCACGAATTAAAGACACCTCTTACATCAATTTGTGGTTTCTCAGAACTTCTTGTCAATGGAATGGTTGACGATGCCAACAAGGAAGAATTTTATAAACTTATTTATGATGATTCCAAGAGGCTCTTAAACCTCATCGAAGACATCATGAAAATATCTGGCCTTGAAAGTGAAGAGGCCTTCTCTCGTGAAGAAATAAAATTAAATGAATTAATAAAAGACATTTTAAGGGCACAGAGAAATCTAATTGACGAAAAAAATATTGATGTCAGCCTAGAAGGCCATGGACTTGTATATGAAAATAAGACCATGATGTGGGAGCTCTTTGCCAACATTATAAATAATGGTTTAAAGTACAACAAAGACGGCGGCAAGTTAGACATAAAAATTTCTGAAGATGAAAAAAATTATGAAGTTTTAATTGTTGACACAGGCATAGGCATTCCATCAAAGGACCTGGCAAGGATTTTCGAAAGATTTTACAGAGTAGACAAGTCAAGGTCAAGAAAAATTGGCGGCACAGGACTTGGACTTTCCATAGTAAAGCATGTCTTGCAGTCCATTGACGGAAAGCTTGAAATTTCATCAAAGCTTGGCATGGGAACGAGCTTCAAAGTAATTTTAAGAAAAGACAGAAGAGAAAAAAATTAAAAATATAAAGTGAAAATGTAAAATAAAATATAAAGTAGAGATGTAAAATATAAAGAGAAGAAATTAAAAAAAATTTGTTCTTGCATTTTAATAACTCCTTAAAGACTGGCTTTATGAGCCAGTTTTTTTCTTGGAATTTTAAAAATATTACGATTTTGAGAATAATATTTTTAATTATTAATGGCAGTAAATGATAATATTATTGTAAATATAGGAGGTTATGAAATGAAGAAAAAATTAATTAATTTAGGATTAGGTTTTGTGGCAGGAGCTCTTGGTGGAAAAATTCTTTCATCACAAGCTGCAAAAAAACTTGCTGTAACTACAGTCGCTGAAGGTCTTAAAATTAAAGAAGGCTTAGACAAGGGCATGGAAAATATAAAAGTTTCCACTGAAGATATTGTGGCTGAAGCCAAGGTAAAAAAAGCTGAAGACGAGAGAAAAGAAGCTGAAAGAAAGGCTCAGCTAGACCTTGAAAAAGTTGCAGAAGAAAGCCAAGATCTTTCAGAAGAAGAAGTAGTAGAAGTAAAAGCAGAAGACTAATATGAAAGCAAGTATTGCCAGTAGAACCCTAGGCAGGTGTCGCTTTTTATATAGGGATAAGCTTAGAGACTGCCATGTAAATAAATTAAAATACAAAATTGAAGAAATACCTGGCGTGAAGTCTTGCAAGATTTCTCCTCTTGCAAATTCAATTGTAGTAAATTATGAAGAGGAATACTTGCCAAGGATTGCAAGGTTTATTTTAGACTTTGACTTAGAAGATTTAAGAGATTTTGAAATTGATGATGTAGACTTTGTTCCCCAAGAGGAGAGAGAGCTCTTTCACATTTTTCGTGACGCAATGTATAGGAGGGTTTTCTTCGCCCATATTTTGCCTATGCCTCTTAGACCAATTGGAGTTGTAATAAAGTCCCTTCCATATATTAAGGCTGGACTAAAAAGTCTTAGGGATAGAAAATTAAAGGTTGAAGTCTTAGATGCAGCTGCAATTGGAATTTCTATCTTAGATGGAGAATTTGGCGATGCAGGTAATATTATCTTCCTACTTGGACTTGGCGAAGAGTTGGAAGACTACACCCTAAAAAAATCTAAGGAAGACCTGGCACAATCCCTTAGACTTAATATTGACCAAGTTTTTGTTCTTGAGGGCGACAAGAAGTATCTCAAAAAATTAGAAGATCTTGAACTTGGTGAAGTCGTAGAAGTGAACATGGGATCAACAATACCAGTTGATGGCGAAATAGTAAAGGGCTATGGCATGGTAAATGAAGCCTCCCTTACTGGCGAGTCCCTCCCTGTGAAAAAAACTGAAGGTAAGACTGTCTTTGCAGGCACAGTTTTAGAAGAGGGAGCCATCCTCGTTAAGACCACAAAAAAATACGACGATTCAAGAATAAATCACATAATTGAATTAATTGGCGAGAGTGAAAAAAATAAATCACTTGCAGAGAAAAAGGCAGAGTCCATAGCCGACTCCATAGTAAAATATTCCTTCTTGGGAGCAGGTATAACTTATCTCTTGACTAGAAATTTCATCAAGGCAAAATCCTTTTTGATGGTTGATTTTTCCTGCGCACTTAAACTAACAATGCCAATAGCAACTATGAAGGCAATATCTTCTGCATCTGAAAGAAAAATTCTCGTAAAGGGCGGAAGGTATTTGGAAAAACTTGCCCAAGCAGATTCAATAATTTTCGACAAGACGGGAACTCTCACAAAGTCAGAGCCAAGAGTTGAAAAAGTTATAGCCTTCTATGACAATGAAGAAGACGAATGTTTGAGGATTGCAGCTTGTCTGGAAGAGCACTTCCCACATTCAATAGCCAATGCCGTAGTTAAGGCTGCCCATGACAAGAACCTCAACCACGAAGAAATGCACTCAAAGCCAGAATACATTGTTGCTCACGGCATAAAATCAAAAATTGGCGATAAAGTTGCCCTAATTGGTTCAGCCCACTTCATATTAGAAGATGAGAATATAAAAATTGACCAGGACCAAAAAAATAAAATTGACAAGTTAAAGGAAGATTACTCACTTTTATATCTTGCCTTTGACGAAAAATTAATCGCAGTACTTTGCATTGACGATCCTCTTCGTGAAGACGCAAAATACACAATTGACTCCTTGAGAGAGCTTGGTTTCAGGAAAATTTCTATGCTGACTGGCGACGCAGAAAATTCTGCAAGGGCAGTGGCAGAAAAACTTGACCTAGACTATTATAAGTCACAAGTCTTACCTGAAGACAAAAAAGATTATGTGGACAGGGAAAAGGCAGAGGGCAGGACAGTTGTCATGATTGGCGACGGAATCAACGACTCCATTGCACTTTCATCAGCAGATGTGGGCATATCCATGCACGAAGGCGCCGACATTGCCAAGGAAATTGCAGACATATCAATAAAGTCCGACTCCCTAAAGGAACTTATTGATGTAATAAAAATTGCAAAAGAATTGGATAAGAGAATTCATAAAAACTACAGACACATAATTTCCTTTAACAGTGCCCTTATTGCTTTTGGAGTAACAGGACATCTAACAAATACAAATTCAGCCTTCCTCCACAATGCATCAACAGTTGCCATTGCAGGAAGGAATATGAGAGACTATAAAGTATAAAATTAAAAAAGAATTTTCATAAACTGACCACAAAAGTTGGATCAAAAAACCAACTACTTGAGGTCAGTTTTTAAATGGGAAAAATCATTTGGCAAAAGGAATAAAACAAAAGTCTATAAGATAAAAGAAAAACCTTTGCATTTTCTAAATCTATAGGTATAATGAAAATACCAATAAAAATCTATTAAAATCTATTAAAAAACACAAAAATTATCATGCCTAGCAAATAAAAATCTTATTTGTATATCAAGAAAAAATTTTGCAGACTTTTTACCCTATAATTTTTGAATAGAGAAAAAATTCACTTCCAAAATCGAAAGAGTAAAGAGTTACAGAAGAAAAGAAAAAGTCCTTTTCAAAGCAAATAATTGATAAAGGAGTGATAATAAAATGTATCTACTTAAAAAGAAAATAGGTACAAAGTTTTGGATAATATTACTTGCCTTAACAATCTTAGTATCTGCATTTACTATGCCTGTTTTTGCAGCTGGTCAGTCAAAAAAACAAGTGCCACCTGCAAAACAAGAAGAAACATTAAAGAGTGCACCTATAAGCCTTAAGGAAATTGAGGAACCCATACCTAATCCCCAATACCAATATTATCTAAATCACAAAGAGGAATTTACTTATGGCTACATACCGCCAAAGTATATCTTTCCTCAAGAAAAAACAAGAAGTATTAGGACTAGATCAGGAAGTCCAACCTCTGGTATCAGAAAATATGATTCCACAAGTGATAAAACAAATGAAAATCGTTTTGGCAGAAGTGTCGTAACTCCTGTAAAAAGCCAATATCATACAGGAACTTGTTGGGCACAAGCTAACCTATCAGTAATAGAAACACTACTAAAAATAAAGTATAACAAAGATTTTGATTTATCAGAAGGTCACATGGCATATAATATTGATAACTATACAGATCTTCAATCAGGTGGAAGTGACGATGATGTATTAGCTTATTGTGCGAGACTTGCTGGTCCCGTATTAGAATCTAACTTCCCAGCATATACAATTGACGAAAATGATCCACAAAATAGAAGTCAAAAGGAATTTGACCCATCAAGAGCGAGCTTACTTCCTGAAAATGAGAGGGATACCTTTAAAATAATGGGCGATGCCTTTAATAAAAAGCTAGATGTTTTCGTCCCTAAAACTTTGGAGTTAGACCTAACACTTGAAAACTTAAAGAAATGTATTTACGAATACGGATCAGTATCTGCTTCTTATTTCGTAGCTTATGACGGATATAGTAAGGATGTTTTAGGCGATAAATATAGGGATAAGATGTCTGTTTTTTATAATGGCATTCGTTATCACCTTGTTAAAAAACAGCGACATGCAAACAAATTGGATTATAATCACACAGTGGCATTAATAGGCTGGGATGATGATAAAGAAATCACCAATAACTTAGGAGAAACAGCAAGAGGGGCTTTCTTGGTTAAAAATTCAATCAAATCTCCAAGTTCACAAGATAAGGGTTATCATTGGATTTCCTATGAATCTTTTTTAGGCAAAGGTGACATCCATTCTGTTTTCGACATTTTCATGCCGCAAGATGTTAGGCTTATGAGCCAAGATGAACGAAAAAATTTAAAAAATGTATATAATACTGGGAAAACTTCATACGCTCGTGAAGCAAATATAAAAGGAAACTTAAATAAAGCTATAAATATTTATGAAAGAAGTAATAATGAACCTGAAACTATCAAGTATTTAACTTATTATAATATTTCAGAAGGACCAGCTCCATATAAAATATTTATAAATGAAGATACAGACCTTTTGAAAGGACACAAAACTACTTTCGCAAATGGGACTCAAGGAGAAACACTTGAAGATATCCAAAGTGATAAGTGGGTAGAATTGGCTAGTGGAACCTTTACAGAAAAGGGATATAATACATTAGAAGTAACAAAACCATTTACTTTAACTAGTGACAAGTTTGCCCTAAAGATAGAGATAGAATCAAAAAAATTAGGACTTGCCTACAAAAGTTGGAGTGAAGGAGAAAAAGTACCTGCCATTTCATATAGGTACAATGATGAAAATGCAGACCCGTTTTTTGAAAAAATTCGAGATTCATACTGCCTTTTCCTTGGGACTGTGACAGTTAAAGCTAATGAATACACAGTAACTGTAAGTTCAGACACTAATGGAACAGCAACATCAGACCTAGCCAAAGGACCAAAGGGAACAAAAGTAAACCTAAAAGCACAAGCAAACCAAGGATACGAATTTGACAAGTGGGAATTAGAAGGGGCAACAGTAGCAGATCCACAAGCATCCGAAACAATCCTAACTATAGGAGAGGGAGATGCAAGTGCAAAAGCAATCTTCAAAGAAATTCCTCCTACAGAATACACAGTAAGCTTTGAAACAGCCTATGGAACAAAACCAGAAGACCAAAAAATAAAAGAAGGCGAAAAAGCCAAAGTGCCAACAGGATTTGAAAAAGACAAAACAGAGATTATTGACAGCGCAAATGGAAAGACCTATATATTCAAGGGTTGGTTCATAGGCACAGAAGAATATAACTTCGAAAAAGAAGTAAAAGAAAACAAGACCCTAATAGCAAAGTGGGAAGAAAAAATAATCCCAATAAAAGAATACACAGTAAGCTTTGAAACAGCTTATGGAACAAAGCCAGATGACCAAAAAATAAAAGAAGGCGAAAAAGCTACACCACCACAAGGTTACGAAAAAGACAAAACAGAAATCCTAGATAGCACAAGTGGCAAGACTTATGTATTCAAGGGTTGGTTTATAGACACAGAAGAATATAACTTTGAAAAAGAAGTAAAAGAAAATAAGACCCTAACAGCAAAATGGGAAGAAAATAAAGCAACAGGAAAAACTCTTGAAGAAGAAAAAGACAAAGCAAAAGAAGAAATAGATAAGCTACCAAACCTAAGCGAAGAAGAAAAAGACACATACAAAGGCCAAGTAGACGAAGCAACAGACAAAGCTGGAGTAGAAAAAGCTGTAGAAGATGCAAAGTCAAAAGACACAGAAAATAAAGCAGCAAAAGATGCTCAAGAACTTAAGGACGCAAAAGACGCAGCAAAAGAAGAAATAGACAAACTACCAAAGCTAAGTGACGCAGAAAAAGATAAGTATAAAAAACAAGTTGAGGATGCAAAGACAAAGGGCCAAGTTGCAAAAGTTGTAGAAGAAGCTAAAGAAAAATCAGCTGGAGGACAAACACCACCTACACCTACACCAAATCCAAGTCTTGATGACAAGATTGACGATACTAACAAAAAACCTGTTTATCCAACTGATCAAGATCAAGGTACTGGCGTAATTGTTAATGAACCTGATAATAAAGATGTTGTTGGCAGAGATGAAGATGGAAAGAATATTCCAGCTGTAATCAATCCAAATACTGGTGAGATTATAGTTAACCCAGGCAACAATGTTGATGGTCCAATTGTTATAACTGTTGTTGATACAAAGACAGGAGAACGAAAAGACATAGTTATTGATGTCTTTGGTCACACTGCAGGAAGAAATGACAATAGGGATTATGATCACAATAATTGGTGGTACACTCCATTTAGACCAAGCCATTCAAGTTCATCTTCTAATACAAGCGTAAATACAAATGTAACAAAGAAAGTATCTAGACTTGAAGCAAAGTTAGTAATAGGTTCTAAAGAAATGATTAAATCAGTAGATGGCGTAGACCAAAAAGTATATATGGACATTGCACCATTTATTGAAGGCGACAGAACAATGCTACCAATTAGATTTGTAGCAGAAGCATTAGGATTTAATGTTCAGTGGGATAATGAAAACAGAACAGTAATCCTAATTGATAAAGAAAATGTAGTTAAAATTCC
>NZ_JBBMFO010000028.1:0-27367 GCF_040096015.1 Peptoniphilus hominis (ex Hitch et al. 2025)
CCAGGAAAATTAAAAGTAACATTTGATGATAACTCAACAATAGAAGTAGAAAATCAAATGCTATATGTATATGAAAATGGCGCTCAAAAACCAGAAGATCCAAACAAACCAGTACCAACAGACTCAGCGACAGTAACATTCACAAAAGATGACAACTCAATCAAAGCAGAGGGTTGGGACACAGTAAAACCAATAATCGTAAAGAAAGGTACAGCAGTACCAGCAGAAAAATTCCCTAATGCAGAAGCAAAAGAAGGATACAAGAGCGTAACATGGACACCAGCAAAAGACACAGTAGTAAACGCTGATCAAACATTCAAGGCAAGTGCAACACAAGATGTACCTACTACTAAAAACGCTGAAGATTACGATCCACACTATACTGGTAAATCTGGAAGACCTGGCGAAACAGTTCAAGTACCAGCACCAACATTTACTAAAAAAGGTGTTACTGGAAATGTACCAGCACCAAGTGATGGGGCTAAGGAAACAACATTTGCTAAGAATGATAATACTCAAACAAATGTAACTGTTGATCCTAATACAGGTGCTATCACAGTTGTTATTCCACAAGATGCACCAGTTGGAAGCGAAATAACTATTCCTGTTGATGTAACTTATCCAGATGGTTCAAATGAAACTGTTGATGTTAAAGTGACTGTTGTAGAAGATAAGACTAGCGTTAAATATCCTGATACAAAAGTTGAAAAGGGTAAAACAGAAACTGTAACTCCAAATGTTACTGATAATGATGGTAAACCAGTTCCTGAAAATAAGGTTGGAACTCCAACTGTAACTAATACTAATGATTTACCAGGTGGAGTAACTGTTACTCCTAAGAACAATGGTAAAGTTGATATTACAGTACCTGATGGTTACGATGGACCTAAAGACTTTACTGTAAAGGTAACTGTACCAGTTGATGGTAAAGATGTTGAATCTGAAATAAAGGTAACTGTTAAGGATAAAACGACTCCTACACCACAAGGACCTAGTGTAACTTATCCTGACACTCCTATTGACAAGGGAGATACTAAGACTGTAACTCCTACTATCAAGGACAAGGATGGAAATCCAACAGCACCTGATAAAACTCCTAAAGTTGGTCAACCAGGCAATGGTGTAGTTGTTACTCCACATCCAGATGGTTCTATTACAGTAACTATACCTGAAAATTATGACGGACCAAGCACAATTGTTATTCCAGTTGTAGTAACAGTTGGTGGTGAAGAAATTCACACTACACTTACTATTCGTGTAAGAGATAATAAACCTGTAATTGACAATGATATTCCAGAGTTAAAGATTCACGAATATACTCCAACTTATCCTGTATTTGCATCTGTTGACAAGAAGGTAGTTGATAAAGAAGTTATTAACTCTCACGATCAATATATCTTCGGATATCCAGATGATACTATTAGACCTGATGGGGATATGACAAGAGCTGAAGCAATTGCAGTAGTTGCAAGACTTCAAAAGCTTGATTTAAGCGATAAGTCTTCTAAGATTTATAAAGACACTAAGGCAGATATGTGGTACAACGGTGCTATCAACGCTGCATTTAGAGAAGGTTATTTATTAGAAAAAGAAGGCGAAAATGTTAGACCTAATGACAAGGTCACTAGAGCAGAACTTGCTGAGTTAATTAGTCATATTGACAAGAAAAACAATGCTATTGCTCCATTTGATGATGTGAAAGGTCACAAGTTTGAAGCTGCAATTAACCAAGCTTATGGCAATGAAAGAATTAAGGGTTATCCAGATGGAACATTCAAACCAGACAATTTTATAACAAGAGCAGAAGTTGCAACAATGTTAAATAAATTGTATGACAGATACCCTGACAAGAATTTTATTGATGCAAACCAAAATCTAGTTCACAATTACAAAGATATGTCTTATAAGGGACATTGGGGTTATTATGAACTTGTTGAAGCTTACCATAGCCACACTTATCTAAGATTAAAGGATAATATGGAAGAATGGAAAGTTATAATCAAATAAGATTGATTTGCTAGGAAAAAGGACTCGTAATTGAGTCCTTTTTTTGATGGGAAGATATTTGTAGTTTAATATAATTTTTCTTATGACATAAGCTATATTTAAAGTTAAGGTTAATTGTGTTTATATATTTTTTGTGAATCTAAAAAACATAATATTATAGGGTATATATTGAATAGACAAAGAATTTTTTATTAGAAAAATTAAGATGAATTTTTTTAATTTTAATGTATTTATATAATTAGAAGATTATCTGAATAAAAATCTTACATATAATTAGTGGAAAAAAATTTTTAAATTTCTAAGTTTATCTTTAGTTTAGGTTACTTAAGTAAAAAAACTGTAAAAATTTTTTGGAATTTAAAAATATGTGAATTTATTTGGTATATTCTCAATAGGAATATTAGTAAAAGTAAAATTTAATGTGAGGTGGTTTTATGACTTAGTTATTATTTGGTAAATATAGAATTTTCAATTTTATATTTGGATTTATTAAGACAGAATATTGTAATGTTATTTTAATAGGAGGACTTGTATGAATAACAAAGAAAATAATAAAAATAATCGTAAGGTAACTGATAAAAATATTAAAGAAGTTACAAATAAAGATAATAATAAAATGATAGAGAATGTTAATTCTTTAAAATATGAGGTTTTTAAAGATAATATATTCAGTGAAAAAGGTTTAAATAAATATATTAAACATATTACAAACGATACTGAAATTAGAGAAGAGATGATTAGTATATTATCAAAAGAAAATTGTAATGAGCATAACCTAGATTTAATTAAATTAAGCGAAAAAAAATTAGAAGCTAAACACAAATATGATGGTTTGAATGGGATTTTATTTTCAATGATTTTGTTCTTAGGAGGTTATGTTTTAGATAACTTTTTAAAAGATAGTTCTGAAGTGTCTAAATTAATTTGTTTGATGTTAGCAGAGATAATTTTAATTGTAATAGAAGCTATTAATATAAAAAATTCATTAAAAAAACCTGAAGAAAAGAGAGCGGAGGCATATTTTTGGCTAGAAATTGAGATGGAAAAAAGAATAAAAGATTCAAAAGATTCAAAATAATAAATTACTACTAAGTAATGAATTGGCAAAGCATTAACATTGATTACAAATTTTATAGAATAAAAAACAGAGGAGCTTATTATGTCAAAGTCAGAAGAGTTAAATATAAAAGTGAACAAAAGATTGCCTCTTTATAAAGAAGAGTATTATGGGGATTTAATAGATGTTTCAAAAATGTCTATTGATGATCTAAATGCTTTGTTAGATGATGGGTTTAGAGATATTGAGGAAGGCAATTATCAAACTGTTGACGAAGCTTTTAAGAGTATTTTTGATTAATTATGTTTGATTAAGGACGAAAAAGCAAAGGAAAAATATAATTTACGTTTTATTAAGGACGCAAAAACAAACGCAAAATCTTACGTTTGTTTTTGTATATAATTATCTCAGCAGGTTTTGGAAAGAATAAAGTTTTAAATTTGTTAAATGATTTGATGGATAAGGGTTATGTCATTAAAAGTGGGAAAGGAAGAGGCACAAAGTATTCTTTGAAATAATGGTGCTTTTAGAGACTTCATATTAATTATTGATGAACTGGTTAATTTTTAATATGCCTAATATAAGGAAACCATTTAGAATATGATTTATATAGGGTGTAGGGTTAGAAGGAGGTAAGTTTTATGTTAATATTTATGCCACTATATATTTTACAAGTATTCCTTTTATGTATAATGATTAAGTTTTTAGTTACCGACTTAATAGATAATAAGGATAAAAATAAGAATTATGAGCTTGAAAGTGTGCATTACTCATATTTTAAATCACTTTTTGACGAGTTCAACAATGGCGATAAGGATTGTAAGGAGATAAGGACACAAAAAATAGACTTTTTAAAAACTGTTTTTTCTGAAAATTTAAGTCATGCAAGACATATTGAAGTTGAAAGGATGACATTTAATAGTATTTATACTGTTCTTATTGCTGGTATTTTTGCATTTGTTAATACAAGTGATAATTCATGTGTTAATGATTGTATTTTAAATCATTTAGTATTATTTTTTGGTTTTATTACAGGGTTCATTTTATTTTGTATTTCTATAAGATGGAAGGATGTTTATAATAGGCAGCTGTTTTATGCTAAAGTTTCTTATATTTATCTAAAGGATATGATTTTTTCAGAAGGACAATTTTTGGGAATTAATGAGTTTGATGAATATTTAAAAGAAGAGTCTATACTTTTTAATAATGAGAGGATATTTAGTTTATATTGTTTTAAACCTGCACATATAACAAAGGTCATACCAAGGCATAGGCGTAAGTTGTATTTAAAAACTTATCAGTATTTTTTAATTCTTGATATAATAATAGGAATGATAATTTTATGTGTATTTTTATATATTTAGTTTATATAGTGGAGTTAATATGATTAAATTAGTTGTTAGTGATTTGGATAACACTTTATTAGATAAGGATAATAAAATTAATGATCAGACTTTGATTTTATTAAAGAAATGTTTGTCAAAGGGTGTTTTTATTGTTTTGGGGACAGGTAGGCTTTATCAGTCCGCCAAAATTTATAAAGATATGATAGGAGAAGATATTTATATTATTTGCTATAATGGTTCTCTAATTGTTGACAATAAAGATAGAATTGTTTTTTCAAAAAATTTAGACGTTGGTCTTATGAAAAAAATTGTAGATTTTTGTAAATTGAAAAATTTATATTGTCAATTTTATGAAGATGGTAAAATACTTGTTGAACAAGTTACTGATGAAACTCGTATAGACCCAGACCTTAAAAATGTAAAGGCAATTGAGGCAATAGATTTTGATTTATATGATTTTAAACCTTCGCCAAAGGCAATGATTGTGGTGGATCCTAATTTGCTTGGTGTTTATCAAGAAGAATTGAGAGATTTTTTGGATGATGAAGTTTATATTGCACAATCACAAAATTATTTAATTGAAATTATGCCAAAAGAGGTTGATAAGGGTAAGTCTTTAGAATACTTATGTCATAAGTTGAATATAAAGCCTTCTGAAGTTATGGCTATTGGCGATAATACAAATGATAGGGAAATGCTTAATTTTTCAAGTTATTCTATTGCCGTTGCCAATGCGGTTGACGATCTAAAGGACGCTGCTTTTTATGTGTGCGAAAATGAAAGATCTTTGGGTGTCGCAGAGGCTTTAAATAAATTTGTTTTATAATAGTAATTTTAAGTTTTTGTAATTCTTTTTATAAATTTTTCTAAAATAAAAAGGCTCTATAATATCTGTTGGGGAGTAAATCTCTAACAAATATTATAGAGCCTTAATTCATATTTTATTAAGGAGGCAAAAAGCAAAAGCAAAGACAGAATTTTATCTGTGTCTTTTCAATTTTTTTAGTTGTAGGTTATTGAATATACAAAAAATTAATGGTATTATATATCTAAATGAGGACACCGTTATTACCCACAGGGCACAAGTAGCGGTCGACTTAAGTTTGAAATATAAAAATACCACCTAAGGCGATACAGGTGGGTTTTCACATTTTAACTACTTTTTATCTTATCACCTGCAAAAACTATGCAGGTGGTATTTTTTTATTGTCCTAATTCTTTTTCTATAATTTTTCTCATTAGTTCCACTTGGTTTTTGTATAGGTGGTTTTTGTAGTAGAGGATTTGGATTTGGGCTGGGCTTTTTATTTTGCTGGGGTTTGTCAGGTTAAAGTCCAAGTCTTTTTTCTTTATATAGTAGCAAGTGTTTTTGTGGTCATAAAGGGCGTCCTCTGTATTTATTTTTAAGGAAAATTTTTTATCTTCTTCTTTAATTTTTACTGATTCATAATTTTTTGTTGATTCAGAAAAATTTTCTGATTGATAATTTTTTAGAGATTCATAATTTTTTGCTGATTCAGAAAAAATTTCTGATCCGTAATTTTTTAGGTATTGGTAAAAATTTTCTGACTGGCAATTTTTTTCTTCTGCCTTATTTTTTTCTTCTTCTCCAAATTTTTCTTCTTCCTCAAGTCCACTTATCTCAATTGTGTATAATTCACTGTTGGAGAAATAGTCGGATCCGTAATTTGTGACGCCAGATATTTCAAGCTTGTTATCCAAAAGTTTTATGTCTTTTATAAAAAATGTGAAGTCTAAAACTTTTAGGGAGAGATTTTTTTCAAGCTCTTCTTTTATTTTTGCGTCAAGTAATGTTAAGTTTTCCAGGTTCATAAAATTATAAGCTAAAATTTTTTCTATTGCTGCCTTATCGCCCTCTAGGTAATTTTTAAAAAGGGTCTTTATTTTTATGCCCTGGTATTCTTTTTGGTCCTTTAAATTTTCCAAACCAATAAATTTTTCTAGAAGATTTTTATTGGAGTGTGATTCTAAATTAAAGATGAAGTTGTATTTTTTTGTCACTTCTTGCAAGTCTATTAGATTAAAATCTAAATCTTTGTTAAAGTAAAATTTTACTTTTTCTTTTATAAAGGGAAGGTCGAAGGTCTTGCCGGAGTAAGTTATAAATTCTTTTCCTTGAAGGATAGGCATAACTTCTTCCAACAAATTTTTTTCCTCTTTTAAATTTTCTAGGTAAAAAGTTTTTAGGATGTCTCTATTTTTTTCCACAAGGCTCACTACAATAATTGAATCTATTTCTCTTGATAAGCCTGATGTTTCGATTTTTAAATAATTTTCCCTAGCTCTTTTGATTTTTCTTTCCAATTTTTTCATCCTATCACCACTTCAAGTATATCATTAAAAGTTTTATAAATTTAAAAATTTTCGCCCAAACTTCAATCTAAATAGAGATAGAAGGACACTTCGTCTTATAGTATAATATATTAGAAAGAATTTATGATAGAAGGAAGATATATGATTTATTTAGATAATTGTGCGACGACAAAACCTGATAGGGAAGTTGTTGATGTCATGATGAAGGCTCTCACAGATGATTTTGCCAACCCTTCATCTCTTCACAGCTTTGGCTTAAGGGTGGAAAAGGAAATTGAAGAGGCAAGGAAAAATGCTGCCGCCCTTATTGGTGCTCAGGCAGATGAAATTTATTTTACCTCTGGCGGAACAGAGAGCAACAACATTGCAGTTCACGGTGCCATTTTAAAAAACAAGAGAAAGGGCAAGAAGATCATCACTTCTGCCATTGAACACGCATCTATTGACGACCAATTTAAGCATTATAAAGAGCTTGGCTATGAAGTTTGTTATCTTGATGTTGACGAGACTGGCGCTGTTGATGTGGAAAAGTTCAAAAAGGAAGTAAATGATGACACTATTTTAGTTTCTTTAATTTATGTTCACAACGAGCTTGGGACTGTCAATAAGGCCAAGGAACTTTTTGAAATTGCCAAGGCAAAAAACAAGGATATACTATGTCATGTTGATGGAGTTCAAGCTGTGGGGAAAATTCCTGTCAATGTTAAGGACTTAGGCTGCGACACTTTTTCTTTTTCTTCCCACAAAATTTATGGACCAAAGGGCATGGGCGCCCTCTACAAGAAAAGGGACTTAAACATTGAGAGTCTTGTTATCGGTGGAGGTCAAGAGAAGGGACTAAGATCTGGTACGGAAAATGTTCCGGGCATACTTGGCTTTGGCAAGGCGTGCCAGCTTACAAAAAGAGATTTAGACAAAAGGCTTGACCACGCCAAGGAAATCAAGGCATATCTTTTAAAGAAACTGGAAGAAAATTTAGAGGACTACAAGATAAACACTCCAGAAAATGCCACAGATTTTATTGTTTCTCTTTCAATTTTAGATATAAGGGCAGAGGTCCTTCTCCACTACTTGGAGGGCGATGAGATTTATATTTCCACTGCATCTGCCTGCACATCTAATGGTACTCACAAGTCCACAACCTTAAAGGCAATAGGGCTTGCCGACAAGTACGCTGAAGGCACAATAAGAATTTGCACTTCCAAGGACACTACAAAAGAGGACATAGATGTTTTCGTGGAAAAACTTGTGAAGTATGTAGGTGAAATCAGAAAGATAATGAGATAGGTGATAGAATGAAAAAAGTTATGGCACTCTCCCTTGGAGAGCTTGTCCTAAAGGGTAAAAATAGGTATAAATTTGTAAATAAACTTATTTCCACTATTAAGAGAAATCTTAGAAATATCGACCATGGAAAAATATATCAAAACATGGGCAAGGTCTATGTGGAAGTGGTGACAGACAACGAAGAGAAGATGATAAACAGGCTAAAGCACGTCTTTGGTATTGTCTACATTGCGCCCTGCTATGTTGTGGAAACTGACAAGGAAAAGATTGAAGAGGCTGTTATAAAAATTGTAGATGAAACTTTGAAGAAAAATCCATCCTACAAAACTTTTAAGGTAAAGACCAACAGGGGCGACAAGTCCTTTCCACTTAATTCCATGGAAATCTCTGCAAAAATTGGTGGCGTTATCTTAAAAAACTTCGACCTAAAGGTTGATGTTCACGAGCCAGACTTTTTTGTTTACTGCGATTTGAAAAAGGATACCTATATTTATGTAGATAAGATTAAGGCACACGGTGGACTTCCATCTGGCACAAATGGCAGGGGACTTCTTCTTCTTTCAGGAGGGATTGATTCTCCAGTTGCAGGATTTTTAATGGCAAAGAGGGGAGTCCTTGTGGACTGCTTGCACTTCCATTCCTATCCTTTCACATCTGAAAGGGGAGAAGAAAAGGTCAAAAAACTTGCAGAGGACATTTCAAGTTTTTCTGGCGAGCTTACTTTTTATTCTGTAAATATTTTGGACATTCAAAAGGAAATCAACATAAATTGCCCAGAAGATGAGATGACTATTATCTCTCGCAGGTTTATGATGAGGATAGCAGATAAAATTGCAAGGGACAATGGCTACGACTGCATCATCACTGGCGAAAACCTTGGACAAGTTGCCTCACAAACTATTGACGGCTTGAAGGTTACCAATGATATTACAGACAAACTCGTCTTTAGACCACTAATTGGCATGGACAAGGTAAATATTATTGATATTGCCAAGGACATTGATACTTATGAGACATCAATTCTTCCCTTTGAAGATTGCTGCACAATATTTTTGCCAAAACATCCACTCTTGACGCCAAGTGTAGAAGGAATAGAAAAGTCAGAAGAGCCATTAGACTGTGAAAGTCTTGTAGATGATGCTATAAGTAAGATGAAAATAAGTAAGATAGGAGGAGACTATGAAGAATAAAAACAGAGGTGCCGTTGGGATTATTGCAGTAATAGCTGTTGTAGTTGTACTTGCAATTTTCTTTGGCGGACAATGGAACAAATTAGTTAAACTAGATGAAGATGTGAATGGTGCTTGGGCACAAGTCCAAAACCAAGTTAAGAGGCGTGCAGATTTAATTCCAAACATTGTGGAAACTGTTAAGGGATATGCTAGCCACGAAAAGGAAACTTTCACTGAAATTACTAAGGCTCGTGCAGGTGTTAACGAAGCATCTACACCTAAGGAACTTGCAGAAGCTAATGACAACTTGACAGAAGCTATTCAAAAACTTAATGTTGTTGTTGAAAATTATCCTGAATTAAAGGCAAATGAAAATTTCTTAGACCTACAAGCCCAACTTGAAGGCACAGAAAATAGAATTGCAACGGAAAGAATGAGATACAACGAAACAGTTAAGACTTACAATCAAAAAGTTAGAAGGTTCCCAACAAATATTATTGCGAAAATTTTAGGCTTTGGACCAAGAGATTATTTTGAAGTTTCAGAAAAGGACAATCAAGTACCAGAAGTTAAATTTTAGGTGATTAAAATGAAAAAATTGTTAGCTACAATTTTATTTGCCATCACCCTGGTCTTTAATGTCTATGCCTTTGACAAGGGCGAAATGTCCTACAATGTCTATGACGAGACTAACACTTTAAGCCAAGAGTCCATTGATTATCTCAACAAGACCACTTATGATCTTAAAAAGAAAACTGGTGGAGAAATTGCCGTTGTAATTGTTAAAGACTTGGAAGGATATTCACTGGAAGAGTATGGAACAAGGATTTTTAACGAAATAAAAATTGGCGAAAGGGGCAAGGACAATGGTGTCCTCATGCTTGTGGCACTTTTAGACGAAGACAACAGATTTGTGAGAATCGAGACGGGTTATGGATCTGAAGGCTTTATACCTGATGCCTATGCCTCAAGAATTATAAGGGCAATGGGAAAAGTTGTCTCTGAAAATGAAGGTGACAGGCCCTTTGAAAAGGCAATCCTCGAAGGCTATGCTCAGCTGATAAAATTATATGAAGATGAATATGGAGTGGACATTGTGGCAAGAGAGCCACAGGAAGAAATAGATTATTCATATGATGAAGGTGAAGGTAATCTATTTATATCAATTTTTCCTATATTGAGAATAATTTTAATTCTTTTTATAATTTCACTTATTTTTAGAAATAAAAATGATGGTGGCGGAAGAGGATCTGGCGGCAGAAGAAGACGCCCAGTAATTTTCTGGGGACCTGGAAGCTTTGGCGGTGGATACGGAGGCTTCGGCGGATCATCAGGCGGTGGCTTTGGTGGTGGAGGCTTTGGCGGCTTCGGCGGCGGAGGATCCTCTGGTGGCGGTGGCGCCAGCGGAAGATTTTAATTAAAAGAGAAGATTAGAGAAAAAACTCCAATTAAAATAATTTGATGGAGAAAATATATTAAAAGAGAATGCCTACCCATGACGCAAATAAAGTTGTGGGAGGCTTCTTTTTTTGTAAATTTTACAAAATCAAAGAGGAAGTAGCCCATGTAAAAGAGAAATATCCAAGGAATTATTGGAAAATAATCGCCTGAATAAAAATTTTCACCAGGCAAACCCAGGAAAAATAAATTTAAGCTGTAAAAAGATTTTGGAAGAATTATTTTTCCAAAGAAAATACTTCCATAATATATTTTTTTAAGTGAGACAAATAAAATCGTGTTAATAATAAGTCCGAGCCTTGGATTTATTTTTTTTATGTAATTTTTTAAGAGCATGTGAATTAAGCTTGCTGCCGCAAAAAAGTGAATGATGCCAAAATAAATTGCATCTTCTCTTGAAAAGATGTAGGAGCCAAGGGTTATTAAGATAGAAAGTCCCGTCAAAATCAAAAATTTTTTCTTAAAATTATTGGAAAAATGCGTTGAGTAACCTGAAATCAAAATAAAGGAAATGCAAATATATTGTTGGTAGTAGTAAAAGTCGTGGTTGAAGTTAAAGCCATAAAAATTTTCAAGGTCAAAGAGACCGTGAAAAATTATCATATTTATAATTGTAAAGCCACGCAAAAAATCTATGGCATTGTATCTTTTTTTTATAGTATCCATGTAACACCTCTGGAAAAATTATAACACAAATTGGAAAAGGGCAGGCAAAAGGAAATTTATAAGTGAGAAAATAAAAAATAATTTGGGTAAATTATATTTAACAAAAAATTTACTTTATTAAATAGCCCAAATCTATTGACATTAATATCTTTAACAATTATACTCTAATGAGTTTAATAATTTAAGTAATTTGTTTAATATTATAGGTGATGGAATGGATATTGGAAATAAAATAAGAGATATGAGAATTGAAAAAGGTCTTACCCAAGAAGAACTGGCTGACAGGTCAGAACTCACTAAGGGCTTTATTTCACAAATCGAAAGAGACTTAACATCACCATCTGTTGATTCTCTTTTGGATATTTTGGAAGCCCTAGGGACAGACCCTTCACACTTCTTTAAAAGAGAAGAAAATGAAAAAATTACTTTTAAAGATGAAGATTTTTTTGAAAGTGAAAATGAAGAGCTTGGCTATGTACTTGATTGGGTTGTGCCCAACGCACAAAAAAATCAAATGGAGCCTATGCGAATAAAAATTTTGCCTGGTGGCCAGTCTAAAGAGATTCCTCCCTACGAGGGGGAAGAGTTTGGCTATGTCATAAGGGGAAGTGTGACTCTCATTTATGGCAATGAACAATACAAGATTAGGAAGGGCGAAAGTTTTTATTTTAAGGCAAATAGCCCTCACTATTTAAAGAATGATGGCAAGCTTGAAACTGAGATTTTGTGGATTTCGTCTCCACCAAATTTTTAGGCGGTGAATTATGGAAAATTATGTAATTGAATTAGAAAATGTGACAAAATCTTTTGGCGACAATGTTATTCTAAAGGATTTTGATTTTAAGGTTAAAAAAGATGAATTCTTAACGATTTTAGGTCCATCTGGCTGTGGAAAAACAACGATTTTGAGACTTATTGGTGGCTTTGAAGAGCCTGATGAGGGAAAAATTCTTTTTAATGGAGAAGATATTACTAATAAGGAGCCCTATGAGAGAAAAATCAACACAGTTTTTCAAAAATATGCCCTCTTTCCACACATGAATGTCTACAACAACATTGCCTTCGGTCTTAATATTAAAAAAATGGACAAAAAGATCATAAAGGAAAAGGTAAAAGAAGTTTTAAAACTTGTAAACCTTGTTGGCTTTGAGAATAGGGAAATTGAATCCCTTTCTGGTGGACAACAACAGAGAATTGCCATTGCAAGAGCTCTTGTAAATGAGCCAGAAGTTCTCTTGCTAGACGAACCTCTCGGTGCACTTGACTTAAAACTTAGACAGGCAATGCAGATTGAGCTTAAAAGAATTCAAAAAAGTGTTGGCATAACTTTTATTTATGTAACTCACGACCAAGAAGAGGCACTTTCCATGAGCGACACTGTTGTCGTCTTAAATAACGGAGAAATTCAACAAATGGATAGCCCTCTAAATATTTACAACGAGCCAAAAAATGCCTTCGTTGCAGATTTTATTGGCGAATCAAATATTATTAAGGCCAAGATGCTTAGTGACTTCAAGGTAAGATTTTTAGATTACGATTTTCCTTGCGTGGACAAGGGTTTTAAGGACATGGAAGATGTTGAAGTAGTTGTGAGACCTGAAGATGTGCTCTTAGTAGATGAAAACTATCAAATTGAGGGCACAGTGACAAGTCTTGTCTTTAAGGGTGTTCACTACGAGATGACTGTGGATGTAGATGGTTACTCCATGCTTGTGCAATCAACGGAAAAGAGAGAAGTAGGGGAGAAGACAGGCATAATTATTAAGCCTGACCTAATCCATGTAATGAGGTTGATATGAAAAAATTTTCACTAATTTATTTATTTTGGGGACTAATTTTTATTGTACTGCCACTATTTTTAATACTTGCTCATGCCTTAAATGCCAATACAGATTTGTCTGACTTTGTCTTTACCCTTGACAACTTTTCAAGGTTTTTTGAGCCTTTATATGTAAAGATTTTAATTACTTCACTAATCTTAGCAGGCCTTTCAACTATTTTATGTCTAATAGTTGGCTATCCAGTTGCCTATATTATTTCAAAGATGAGTGAAAAAGTTAGAAATAATATGATTTTAATTTTTATAATTCCCATGTGGATGAATTTTCTCTTGAGAACTTATGCTTGGCTAACTCTTCTAGGCAACAAGGGACTTATAAATAAATTCATTGGACTTTTTGGACTGGGACCCTGGGATTTGATGTACAATTCCAAGGCAATTATGATAGGCATGGTTTACAACTTCTTGCCATTTATGGTTCTGCCAATTTATACAGTCCTCTTAAAGATGGATACAAAACTAATTGAAGCAGCCAAGGACCTTGGAGCAAATGACTTTGAAGTTTTCACAAAAGTTATTTTTCCACTGTCACTTTCTGGCATTTACACAGGCATAACTATGGTATTTATACCGGCAATTTCTACCTTCGTAGTGCCTAACCTACTGGGGGGAAACAACTTCTACTTGATAGGTAACTTAATCGAAAAACAATTTACCTTCACGGGAGATTGGGGCTTTGGGTCAGCAATTTCCATGGTTCTAATCCTCATAATGCTTTTGATTTTAGTTGTGCCAAAACTATTTAACAAAAAAATCAAAACTGGAGATTTGGGAGGAGATATATTTTGAAAAAAATAATTGATAGAATTTATTTATTTTTGATTTTTGTTTTCTTGTACGCTCCCATAGTAATTTTAGTTGTCTTTAGTTTTAACAATTCAAAGCTGAGAGGGTCTTGGGCAGGCTTTACCCTAAAGTGGTACAAGCAACTCTTCAATGACCCGGCAATTTTATCCTCCCTTTGGACTACAATTCTTGTGGCAGTGGTGGCGACAATAATTTCCACAGTAGTGGGTACAATTTCTGCCATAGCCATAAATGAACTGAGAGGCTTTAAGAAGGACGCAATCTTAAATATAAATTATCTTCCAGTAATTAACCCCGACATAGTAACAGCTGTGGCTCTAATGGGTTTGTTCGGACTCTTTAATATAAGAATGGGATATACAACTATGATTATTTCACACATAGTCTTTTGCATTCCCTATGTAATTTTGTCAATTTTGCCAAAATTAAATCAATTGCAAAAAAACACTCTTGAGGCAGCCCTAGATTTAGGTGCCACGCCAGCTTATGCCATTCTTCATGTGGTAATACCACAGATAAAACCTGCAATACTAACTGGAGCCTTGATGTCCTTTACACTTTCCATTGACGACTTTGTAATTTCCTTCTTCAACACAGGACAAGGAGTTTCAAATTTATCAATTACCATTTATTCCATGGCGAGAAAGGGAATCAATCCGTCAATAAATGCAGTATCAACGCTTATGCTAGTATCTCTCTTGATTTTACTTGTAATAATTAACAAGAGAAGCGAAAAAAATAAAAAAATTGAGGTGGAAATATGAAAAAAATAATTTTAGCCCTATCAGTCTTAATGCTTTTGACTTTAAGTGCTTGTGGTAAAAAAGACCAAGCAAAGGAAGAAATTTATGTTTACAACTGGGGCGAATACATCGACCCATCTATTTTAAAGGACTTCCAAAAGGAAACAGGAATAAAGGTAAATTATGACACTTACGCTTCCAACGAGGACCTTTACATTAAGATGACACAATCACAAGACAAGTACGATGTAATTGTGCCAAGTGATTATATGATTGAAAGACTTATTAAGGAAGGATTGATTCAAGAAATTAATTTCGACAATATTCCAAACTTTTCTGGAGTTGAAGACATTTTAAAAAATCCAAGCTTTGACCCAGAAAACAAATACTCTGTGCCTTACTTCTGGGGAACTGTTGGAATTGTCTACAACAAAAAGGAAGTCACAGATAAAGTTGACTCATGGGATATTTTGTGGAATGAAAAATATAAGGACCAAATAATTATGTATAATTCACAAAGAGATACACTAGGTCTTGCCCTAAAAAGACTGGGCTACTCACTAAATTCAACAAATGAAAAGGAACTTGAAGAAGCTAAAAAATCTCTTATTGAGCAAAAGCCACTTGTTTATGCCTACCTAGATGACGATGGAAGAGATGTAGTTGTGCAAGGGGACGCAAACTTATCTGTAATGTATTCAGGTGATGCCCTTCTCATGATGGCACAAAATGAAGACTTAGATTATGTAGTGCCAAAGGAAGGCTCAAATATTTGGTACGACTCCATGGTTATACCAAAGAATGCACAAAATGTTTCTGGAGCAGAAAAATTTATTAATTACATGCTTAAGCCTGAAGTGCAAGCAAAAAATGCAGAATACTGCGTGGGCTATACTTCACCAGTTAAGGGTGTAAAAGACCTTCTTCCTGATGAAATCAAAAACTCTAAGGTTGCCTATCCAGACATAGACTTACTTCCACCACTTGAATCTTTTAAGGATCTTGGCGACTTTATAAAAGTTTACGACAGGATCTGGACAGAAATAAATGCTTCCAATCTTTAATATGCTAATAAATTTGTTTATTTTAGGGTCCTTATGTGATATTATATAGTATAAGCGAAATGTTTTCATAACGGAGGTTTAAAATGAACAAGAGAATAAAAAAGCTTGTAATATTTGCAATTTTCTTATTAGTACTTATGTTATTTTCTCTAACTGCTTTTTTTAGTAAGTCTCTTATGTGGCCAAATTCAAATGTAGAAAGAGAATTTGACGGAATTTTATTCAACAATTCCGATGGAGTAGAAAATCTTCAAGTTGCAAGATCTGTGGTAAAAGAAGGTAGCGAAAAACTCATAAAATATGACATAAAATTTTCTTATGCAGGCGAAGATTCAACTGCAAGAATAATGGGCACACCTACTAGACAAATTTTCTTTGGCGAAGGAGTAAACTTTAGCAAGTCAAAAGTAAAGCTAAAGGGAGACTTCGATAAAATCAATAAATCACTTTTTGAAGAAAAATTAAAACTAAAAGTTAAAGATTTTTACAACAAAACTGAAAATAAAGATTTTAAAGCAGTGAGTGAATTAAAATTAGATTTGTCAGAAAAAGTTGGAGAATATGCCTTTGAAGTTTATTACGATCCAAACCCACTATATTTTTCTGGTGGACAAAAAGTTGAAGACGCATCTATATTTGTAACTAATGCAAAGGTAGAAAACTGGACAGAAACGACAAAGTCAACAGATAGCGTAAAGGAAGCCTACACAAATTCAGGCTACTATATAAATAAATTGGAACTAATAGACCAAGGCTTGATTAATAAAATTTCTCTAATCAACACAATTTCAACAGTTGCCTTTTTAGTTTTGACACTTGTTGTAATTGCACTAATCTGGTTAGGCAAGGGAAGTTTCCCAATTTATCTTGGGGCACTATTTATCATGATCCCAGCCTTTTACAGATTTATGGATAAAGGAACAAGTAACCTTGGAGTATTAATAATTTATCCAATATTAGGATGTCTTGCATCTATTGCAGCAAGATTTTTAGCAGCAGATGAAGATGTAACTTTTGGCACAAAGGAAATGAAACAATCACTAGCATTTTTGTTAATGTACTTTGTAGCTTCACTAGTATTATTTATGATACCAAGAGTTTTCATAGGATAAAAAAGAATAAAGTAGTATTAAAAGCTCAACCTAGTTGGGCTTTTTTTTATGGGAAGATTTGTGAAAACTTTTTTATAAATTTTTTTATTTTTATATGAAATTGAAATTAGTGGCGCAATAATATATAATTTAATTAAATACAAATAGGAGGATTTATTTATGAAGAAGAAATTCACTTTACTTGCAGTGTTATTGATGGCAATGACACTTGTTGCTTGTGGTGGCGGCAACAAAAAAGAAGCTGATAATAAGGCTGAAAACGCTACTAAAGAAGAAAGTACAGAAGCTAAAACTGATGTAAATGTTGGTTTTGTTACTGACGAAGGTGGAGTTAACGACCAATCCTTTAACCAAGGTGTATGGGAAGGACTTCAAAAGGCACAAAAAGAACTTGGAATTAAGGCTGAATACATTGAATCTAAGGACACTAAGGACTACACTCCAAACTTAGAAACTTTTGCTGATCAAGAAAAGAATTTAATCGTTGGCGCTGGTTACAAAATGGGTGGCAATGTAGCTGAAGCTGCTGGGATGTATCCTGAAATCAACTATGCAATAGTTGACGCTGATGTTACAGTTGATAAAAATGGAAACAAAATCGAAGCTCCTAAAAACTTACTTGGAATTATGTTTAGAGCACAAGAACCATCTTTCTTAGTTGGTTATATTGCTGGTATGACTACTGAAACTAATAAAGTTGGTTTCGTTGGTGGTCAAGAAGGAAACATCATCTGGGGATTTGAATATGGTTACAAGGCTGGCGTTGATTACGCAGCTAAGGAAAGAGGAACTGAAATCGAAGTTCTTAGCCAATATGTTGGAAACTTCTCTGATGCTCAAAAGGGTAAATCAATCACTGCTACAATGTATCAAAATGGTGCTGATGTAGTATTCCACGCAGCTGGTGGAGCAGGCGAAGGTGTTATCGAAGCTGCTAAAGAAGCTGGCAAGTGGGCAATTGGTGTTGATAGAGACCAAAGCGACAGAGCTCCTGAAAATGTATTAACTTCTGCTATGAAAAATGGCGATGTTGCTGTTTACCAAGTTGTAAAAGATATGCAAGAAGGCAAATTTGAAGGTGGAAGAACTATTGAATTTGGTTTAGCTGATGACGGAGCAGTAGGTATTGCACCAACATCTGATAAAAATGTTAAGCCAGAAGTTTTAAAGAGCGTTGAAGAAATCTCTAAGAAAATTGTTTCTGGAGAAATCAAAGTTCCTTATAACGAAGAAACTTACAATGAATACAAATAATTTTTGAAAAAGTTTTTTAAAGTCATCTCATTTTTATGAGGTGGCTTTTTTCTTGCAATTTATTTCAAAAAATCATAAATCTTTGGTATAATTTACTTAATAAAACAAAGGAGCGTTTGTCTTGGAAATTGATAACAAAGATTTAGTCGTTCGCATGGAGAATATCACAAAAAAGTTTGGAGATTTTGTTGCAAATGATGGAATTGATCTTGATATTAGAAGAGGTGAAATTCATTCCCTTCTTGGAGAAAATGGTGCCGGAAAAACCACTCTTATGAATATACTTTATGGCATGAGCTCTCCTACATCAGGTGATATTTATATAAATAATGAAAAAAAAGAATTTAAGGATCCCAATGATGCAATTAAGGCAGGACTTGGCATGGTTCATCAACATTTTATGTTAATTGAGCCCTTTACTGTCGTTGAAAATATTATTCTTGGCATGGAGCCCATGAAGGGAATAAAGGTGGACATAAAAAAGGCAAGGGAAGATGTCATTGCTCTTTCTGAGAGATATGGTTTTAAAATCGACCCTGACGCCAAGATTCAGGACATTTCTGTTGGTACTCAACAAAAGGTTGAAATTTTAAAAGTCCTTTATAGAGGTGCTGATATTTTAATTTTTGACGAGCCAACAGCTGTTTTGACGCCTCAAGAAATTACTGAGCTCATTGAAATAATAAAAAACCTTTCCAAGGAAGGTAAGTCAATTATAATTATCACTCACAAATTAAAGGAAATTAAACAAATGGCACATAGGTGCACAATAATAAGACGTGGCAAAAAAATTGAAACTGTAGATGTCTCTGATGTTACTGAATCAGAACTTGCAGACATGATGGTTGGTAGAGCAGTTCATCTTGATGTTGACAAAAAAGATGTGGAAGCTGGCGATACTATTCTTGAAATTAAAAAATTGTGCGCAAGAGATTTTAGAAATGTAAAAAAATTAGACGAGCTTGATTTAGATGTAAAGGCTGGAGAAATCCACGGCATAGCTGGCGTTGATGGCAACGGTCAATCTGAACTCATTGAGACTTTAACTGGTCTAAAGTTAGCCGAAAGCGGCTCAATTATTTTTAAGGGCGAGGAAATTTTAAACAAGAGTCCAAGAGAAATTATAGAAAAGGGAATCAATTCAATCCCAGAAGATAGACAACTCCGAGGCCTAGTTTTAGATTTTAGCGTTGCAGAAAATTTAATTTTAAAAAATTATTACAAGGACCAATACTCTAAAAAGGGAATTTTAGATTTTAAAAAGATCGAAGAAAATGCCAAAAAACTCCAAGATGATTACGACATAAGACCTAGGAATATAGATAGACTGGCAGGAGAACTTTCTGGTGGAAATCAACAAAAGGTAATCCTTGCCAGAGAAATTTCAGGAGATCCAGATCTTTTAATTGCGGCACAACCTACTAGGGGTCTTGATGTTGGTGCCATTGAATATATTAGAAACTTTTTGATTAATCAAAGGGACAAGGGCAAGGCAGTCCTTCTCATTTCCTTTGAATTAGATGAAATAATGGCTCTATCTGATAGAATTTCTGTAATCTACAATGGCAAAATTCTAAAAACTTTTGATGCTAAAGAAACTAATGAAAGTGAAATAGGACTATACATGGCAGGAGGTAAAAATGAAGAGAAATAGATTTTTATATACAGTGCTTGCCATTGTACTTGGTATTATTATTGGCTCCATTATCTTAATAGTAAGTGGAACTAACCCAATTGAAGCTTACAAGGTTATATTTTTCGGCGCCTTTGGCAAGCCAAAATATATTTCCTGGACAATTGTAAAGGCAGTGCCACTAATCTTAACAGGACTTTCCGTTGCCTTTGCCTTTAACACAGGATTATTTAACATCGGCGCAGAAGGTCAATATATTGTTGGCTCAATTGGAGCCCTAGTTGTTGGTCTACTTTTAGACTTGCCACCAGTCCTTCACGGTCTTGTAGCCCTTCTTGCAGGTGCTCTTTGTGGCTATATTTGGGGAGCCTTAGTTGGCATCTTAAAGGCAAAATTCCAAGTAAATGAAGTTATTTCTTCAATTATGATGAACTGGATTGCCTTTTACCTTAGCAACTATCTTTTAAGTTTTCCATTACTTAGAAACATTGAGTCAGACAACTCCTATCCAATTAAAAAAAGTGCCTCTATAAAAATTCTCGGCTCTTGGAAGGCAAGTGAGGCGGGAAAGGCAGTCTTGGCAAATAATAAATTTTTGAGAGATATTTTAAATCCGCCAGTTAATTTTGGAATTATCATTGCCATTGTAGCTGCAATAGTAATTTGGTATATTCTCAAAAAAACTACCCTTGGCTATGAACTTCGTGCCGTTGGCTTTAACCAAAAGGCAGCAGAATATGGCGGCATTAGCATTAATAAATCCATAGTTACATCTATGGGCATAGCAGGAATTTTGGCAGGGCTTGCAGGAGCAATTACAGTTCTTGGAGTCTCAGGTAACATTGGAATTATGGCAGGGCAAGAAGGCTATGGCTTCGATGGAATGGCTGTGGCACTTATTGCTGGCAACAATCCTCTTGGTACAATACCAGCTGCACTTTTATACGCAGGCCTAACTTATGGGGGAGGAAAACTTACAACTATTGGTACTTATTCCGAAGTTGTAAATATAATTGTGGGCATAATGATTTTATTTATTGCCATGCCAAAACTTTTAGATATGATTAGATTTTTCTTTACTAAGTGGACAAAGAAAGATTCAAACACTTCAGGGGGAAATAAGAAAAATGTAGAAGGAGGAGCAAATGAATAGTTCACTATTAAGCTTAGCAAGTATTTTATCAATTACACTTTTATATTCAGCCCCTCTTATTTATACAGCTCTAGGTGGAGTTTTATCTGAAAACGCAGGAGTTGTAAACATTGGACTTGAAGGGATGATGTCCATAGGAGCAGTAGTTGGCTCAATTGTGGGATATTATATTGGCAATCCTTGGCTAGCCTTTTTGTGTGGCGGACTTGGTGGAATGTTAGTTGCCCTTCTTCATGCCATAGCTACAGTAAATTTTGCAGCAGACCATGTTGTAAGTGGTATTGCCATAAATTTAATTGGACCAGGACTTTCACTTTTCCTTTGTAGACTTTTCTTTGATGGAGCTGCCATGTCTAAGTCCATAAACTACGAAGATAAACTTCCAGTATTATTTGCAAATGTATTTAAGGGCGGCTCAGGTAAGGGAATCACAAGATTTTTGGACATAGTTTTTTCACAATATGTTTCAGTTTATCTTGCCTTTGTCCTTGTCTTTATAGTTTACTTTATTCTCTACAAGACAAGACTTGGACTAAGAATAAGGGCTGTTGGTGAATACCCTAAGGCAGCAGAAACTCTTGGTGTTGACGCCTACAAAATAAAATATATCTGTGTCCTTGCCTCTGGATTTTTGGCTGGACTTGGTGGAGCATCCATGTCTCTTGCAGTAGTTTCCAATTACAGAGAGACACTTATATCAGGTCAAGGCTTTATTGCCCTTGCAGCAGTAATCTTTGGCGGATGGAGACCACAAGGTGCCATGTTAGCCTGCCTATTATTTGGCTTTGCCCAAGGTCTTTCAGTTTTCCTTGGCTCCATTGGCATAAAAATCGACACAAATTTACTTTCAATGATTCCTTATGCAATTACTCTTATTGTATTAATTGTCTTCGTTAAAGGATCAAGAGCGCCATCAGCAGATGGACTTCCTTATGAAAGAAATAATTAATAAAAAAATATTAATAAAGATAAAAATTTTCTCACGATTAAAAGTCGTGAGAATTTTTTTGCAAAAATTATAAGAGATGACTTAAGAAATGTAAAAATTTGTGGCAAAAATAAAAAAAGTCTCCAGAGAAAAAATAAAAATTATTTCTGCAAAAAATAAAAGATTTTAAAAACTAAAATTTAAGATTGACTACTTTCTCACCTTGTAAAAGATTTCCCAAGTCTAAATTTTTAAGTAGAATCATATACTTTAATTAAATTTAGTGTTATAATTATAACAAAAGGTAAAAAATTAGGCATAAGCCGAATAAGGGGTGAAGTTTTATGAGTTCAAGAAATCTCACTTTTTCCGTAGGTGGAGTTCACATGGACGAACACAAAACTTTGACAGAAAAGATTGCAATTGAGAGGATGCCAAGTCCTAAGATTGCCTACATACCTATGTCACAACACATTGGAGCACCTTGCTCACCAGTTGTGTCAAAGGGCGATTCTGTTAAGGTTGGACAAATGGTGGGTAATTCTGATGCTTATATATCAGCTGCTATACACTCTTCTGTATCAGGTACAGTTAAAGAGATTAAAAAAATGTACACAGCTGATGGAAGGTATTGTGATTGTGTCGTTATAGAAAACGATGGCAAAGACGAAATGACTGATGACCTTAAATCTTTTAAAGATTATAAGGATCATCCAATAGACGACTTAATTCCTTTCATTAAAGAAAAGGGTGTCGTTGGTATGGGCGGCGCTGGTTTCCCTCTTCACGCAAAATTAAAAGGTGAAGACCCAGTGCTTGATGAATGTATAATAAATGGGGCAGAATGTGAGCCTTTCCTCACTTGTGACCACAGAATTATGCTAGAAAGAACTGAAGAAATATTAGAAGGACTAGACATCTTCTCATATTTTTATAACAAGGATGTTTCCTACATGGCAATTGAAGAAAATAAACCTGACGCAATTGCTAAAATGGAAGAAGTTATAGGGAAAAATCCTAATTGGAGTCACTTAAAGGTTGTTGGATGTCAAACTAAGTATCCACAAGGTGATTCAAAGAGACTTTCTGAAGCTGTTGTTGGAAGAATTGTTCCACAAAATGGTGTAACAAATGATGTTGGAGTTTTCCTAACAAATGTTGGTACAACTCTTGCATTTTATGAAGCAATGATAGAAGGAAAGCCTTCTTATGAAAGAGTAATAACTGTTTCTGGTTCTGGAATTAAGGAACCAAAGAATATTCTCGTTAAAATAGGTACTCCTGTTGGAGATATTTTAGATTTCTGCGGAGGAGTAAAGGAAAACTTTAAAGAAATTATTTGCGGTGGTCCTATGACTGGTAAGTCAGTATTTAGCCTTGATGCACCTGTTACAAAGACTACTTCAGGTATTTTAGTTTTCACTGAAGAAGAAGTTACAGAAAGAATTGAATCTCCATGTATTAGATGTTCAAGATGTGTAGATCACTGTCCAGCAAATATTAATCCAACTGATATTAATCATGCAATTTTAAAGGGCGATGTTGATTTATGCAGCAGCTTACACGCTGACCAATGTATGGAATGTGGAATATGTTCCTTTGTTTGTCCAGCAAAGAGACATCTAAGTGCATCTGTTAAATTAGCTAAACGAGAAATCAGAGCTAATCAAAAGAAATAGGAGGGATCAATTTGGAAAATAATAAAATAACTAAAGATCCGATGACAGTAAATGAAGCTCGCTTCGTTTCACTTGCTCCTCACATTAGGTCAAATGACACGGTTCAAAAGATTATGCTTGATGTAATCATAGCACTTGTTCCTGCAATGATTGCTTCCGTATATTTCTTCGGAATGAGGTCAATTCTCTTGATTCTAACTTGTGTAGTAGCTTGTGTAGCAACTGAGTATGTAACTCAATCTGCACTTAAAAAGACTGTACAAATAAGGGACTTATCTGCTGTAGTAACTGGAATTTTGATTGCACTAAATATGCCTCAATCTTTCCCACTATGGATGGCAGCTTTCGGATCCGTTTTTTCAATATTAATAGTAAAAGAATGTTTTGGTGGTATTGGTTTTAACTTTATGAACCCGGCTCTTGCTGCAAGACTTGTACTTATGGCATCATGGCCAAAACAAATTACAGGTTATATTTCACCTGAATTATTAAAACAAGGTGTAACTGATTTAGATTCAATAACTTACGCTACACCACTTCAACTTATAGCAGCTGGAGACTTTGCAAATCTTCCTCAAATGAAGGATATGTTTATTGGAAACATTGGCGGAGTAATTGGAGAAACTTCAGCAATTGCACTTTTAATAGGTTTTGTTTATTTAGTAGTTAGAAAGGTTATTTCTTGGGAAATTCCAGTAATTTATGTTGCAACTACTGCAGTATGTCTTGGAATTTTAGGTATTCCTATGAATATAATTCCTTACGAATTATTAGCAGGAGGTCTATTACTAGGTGCTATATTTATGGCAACTGACTACACTACAAATCCAATAAACAGAAAGGGAAGAATAATATTTGCCCTTGGCTGCGGTATTTTAACTGCAGTAATAAGAGTAAAGGCATCTCTTCCAGAAGGTGTTTCCTATGCAATATGTCTAATGAACCTTGCAACACCTTTAATTGACAAGCTTACAGTAACAAGTGCTTATGGGGAGGCGAAGTAAATGAAAGAACCAGTAAAATTTGGAATTATACTTTTAGTTTTCTGCGCCCTATCTGCAGGACTTTTGGCAGTTGTAAATAGTTTTACTGCTCCAGTAATTGCAGAAACTGAACTAAAAAATACACTTGCATCTTACGAAGTTATCTTTGGCGAAAATGCAGATGGCTTTGAAGAATATGATCAAGAAAAATTATCTTCAATAAAAGAAAAATATCCAACTATTGAAAAAATCTTTGTTGCAAAAAAAGGCGACCAAGTTGTTGGATACGGTGTAAATGTTAAATCAAATGGTTATGGTGGAGCTATGGTCAATGCTCTAGGATTTTTACTTGATGGAGATAAAATCGCTGGATTTAGAAATATTTCCAATGGTGAAACAAGTGGATTCGGTTCAAGAATCACAACTGATGAATACTATCCATCTTACGAAGGAAAATCTGCAGCAGGTCCTTTAAAACTTTCAAAGGATCCAAAGGCTGAAGATGAAGTTATGTGGCTTACATCAGCAACAATTTCATCTAAGGGTGCTCTAGCAGGTTCCAACGATGCCATTCAGGTTTATGACGAAGTTTTAAAGAATGAATAAGGAGGATTAAAATGAAATTATCTAAAGTATTCTTAGACGGTGCTTTTAAAAACAACCCCGTATTCATCCAACTTATAGGGCTTTGTTCAACACTGGCTATCACAAATAACTTAACAAACTCATTGGCAATGGGAGTTGCAGTTACTTTCGTACTAATAATGAGTAACGGAGTAGTATCTGCACTTAGAAATATAATACCTGATAAAATAAGAATTCCTTGTTTTATAGTAGTAATTGCCACTTTCGTAACATTAGTACAAATGATACTTCAAGCTTATTCACAACCAATTTATTCAGCACTTGGTATTTTCTTACCACTAATCGTAGTTAACTGCTGTATCCTTGGTGAAGCTGAAGGTTTTGCTTATAAAAATGCCCTTGTTCCATCAATAGTTGACGGAATAGGAACAGGCGTTGGATATACTATTGCCGTACTTGCAATGGGTCTTGTTCGTGAATTCTTCGGATATGGCACACTATTTAATGTTAATATTTTGCCAGAATCTTATCCAGGAATTGGAATTATGGGAGCTCCAGCAGGTGCCTTCATACTTCTAGGATTTTTAATAGCAGGATTTAAACTATTGTTAAACAGGAGGGCAGACTAATGTTAGAAAGTATTATTACGATTTTAATTTCAACAATACTTGTAAATAATTATGTTTTTGCGCAATTCTTAGGAATTTGTCCCTTCTTAGGTGTATCTTCCAAGACAGAGACTGCCCTTGGAATGGGAGTAGCCGTTACCTTTGTAGTTGTACTTGCATCTGCAATAACATGGCTAATTCAAATTTTTGTATTAGATAAATTTGGACTTGAGTATTTACAAACAATTGCATTTATTCTTGTAATTGCATCACTAGTACAATTTGTAGAAATGTTTATTAAGAAGTCATCACCTTCACTTTACCAAGCCATGGGTGTATATCTTCCACTTATTACTACAAACTGTGTTGTACTTGGTGTAACAGTTTTAAATGTTCAAAATGGATATAACTTAATAGAAACAATATTTAGCGGATTTGGAGCTTCAGTAGGTTTCACACTTGCACTTGTACTTATAGCAGCACTAAGAGAAAAATTAATGCTAGCAGATGTACCAAAGGCACTTCAAGGAGTTCCAATTGCACTTGTTAGTGCAGGCCTAATGGCAATTGCATTTTCAGGTTTCGGCGGATTGGTATAGGAGGTAATTATGGAAATGAGTACAGTACTTACCCCAGTCTTGTTTTTGGGAATTGCGGGAGCCTTTTTTGGAGTAATTCTTTCAATAGCATCAAAGGTTTTTTATGTAGAGGTAGATCCAAAGGTCGCTGAAGTTAGAGATGCATTGCCAGGAGCAAACTGTGGAGCTTGCGGCTTCCCAGGTTGTGATGGTTTAGCAGAAGCCATTGCCAATGGAAAGGCACCAGTAAATGGCTGCGTAATTGGTGGTGCAGACACTGCAGAAAAAGTCAGTGCAGTAATGGGCGTTAACGCAGGAAATGTAGAAAGAAATATTGCCTGTGTACTTTGCCAAGGAGACTGCAACAAGGCAAAAAATAAATATGATTACAATGATTTAGTTGACTGTAGATTAATTTCTGACTACCAACAAGGAGCAAAGGCATGTAACTTTGGTTGCTGCGGCGGTGGCACTTGCGTAAGTGTCTGCGAATTTGACGCAATTCACATGGTAAATGGAGTTGCAGTAGTGGACAAGGAAAAATGTGTTGCCTGCATGAAGTGTATCAACATTTGCCCTAAAAAAATCATTGCACTTAGACCTTACAAATCAAAGACAGTTGTTGAATGTAAATCACTTGATCCAGGAAAAGTTGTAAGAACGAACTGTAGCATTGGTTGTATCGGATGTGGAATCTGTGAAAAGAACTGTCCTAAGGATGCAATCCATGTAGAAAACAACCTAGCATCAATTGATTATGACAAGTGTATCAACTGTGGAATTTGCGTTTCAAAATGTCCAACAGGAGCAATTTATTGCGAATATCCTGAAAGAGTGGAAAAGATGAAACAAAAAGAAAAAGAAAAGAAAGAAAAAGAAAGACAAGCAAAACTTGCAGAAGCCCAAGCTAAAAAAGCTCAAGCAGAAAAAGAAAAAGTTAATGCTTAATCTTTAAAATCTAAATTAAGAAACTGTCGTGCAAGCGGCAGTTTTTTCTGGCTCTATAATATCTGTTGGGGAGTAAATCTCTAACAGATATTTTTATATAAAAAAATTGCACTTATACGCATTTA
>NZ_JBBMFO010000029.1:0-26208 GCF_040096015.1 Peptoniphilus hominis (ex Hitch et al. 2025)
TTAGCGTCTAAGTATTGATTTTTAAATGAAAAGAGAGACTCGAGTTAACGAGTCTCCCCAATATTTGACATAGAGCCCCTTTTATCCTCTTTGCATAAAAAAAGTAGGCTGACTAATCAACCTACTTAAAATTTATTTTTATATTTTTTATTCTTCTTCTGCTACAGGTTCAAGTTCAACTTTTACATCTTCTTGTGTTATTACTTCAGAGTCTTCAAGGATATTGTAATCTTCCTTTAGGCTTTCGTCGATTCCAATTTGTACCTTGGAATTTATACGAGCGCCTGTACCTGCCGGTATAAGTTGTCCGATTATAATATTTTCCTTTAAGCCTTCAAGCATATCTTCCTTGCCCTTTATTGCTGCATCTGTAAGAACTCTTGTTGTTTCTTGGAAGGATGCTGCTGATAGGAAGGAATCTGTTGCAAGTGATGCCTTTGTAATTCCAAGAAGATTTACCTTTGCTGTTGCTGGCTCCTTGCCTTCTTCCTTTGCTTTCTTGTTTGCTTCTTTATAGTCAACTACATTTACAAGTGAGCCTGGAAGTAAGTCTGTGTCTCCTGCATCTTCGATTTTGCACTTTGATAGCATTTGTCTAACTATGATTTCAATGTGCTTGTCGTTAATGTCTACACCTTGAAGTCTGTAAACTCTTTGAACTTCCTTAACAATGTATTCTTGTACACCCTTTTCGCCCTTAACACGAAGTAAATCTTGTGGATATACAGAACCTTGTGTAAGTTCGTCCCCTGCTTCAACTTCATCGCCTTGTTTAACTTTAAGTCTTGAGCCATAGACGATGTTGTAAGAGTCAACTGTTCCATCTTCTGCAGTTATAAGAACTTCTCTCTTCTTGTTTGTTTCTTTAATGTCAACAAGACCGCCTCTTTCTGCAATTACTGCAAGTCCCTTTGGCTTTCTTGCTTCGAAAAGTTCTTCAACTCTTGGAAGACCTTGAGTGATATCTGCTGCTGCAGCTACACCACCAGTGTGGAAAGTTCTCATTGTAAGTTGTGTACCTGGTTCACCAATAGATTGAGCAGCAATTACACCAACTGCTTCTCCAATGCCAATGTGAGAACCTGTTGCTAGGTTTCTGCCGTAGCAGTGGGCACATACTCCATGTTTAGCCTTACATCCAAGAACTGATCTTACCTTAACTTCTTCTATGCCAAGAGATTCAATTAAAACTGCGTCATCATCAGAGATAACTTCATTTGCCTTAACAATAACTTCTCCGCTTTCTGGATTTATTATATCTTCGAAAGAATATCTTCCTTCGATTCTGTCAGCAAGGGACTCAATTAATTCCTTGCCATCTTTAAAGGCTCTTGCCACTAAATATTCATCAGTTTCACAATCTTCTTCAGATACAATTACTTGTTGTGAAACATCTACAAGTCTTCTTGTCAAATATCCAGAGTCGGCAGTTCTTAGTGCTGTATCGGCAAGTCCCTTTCTGGAACCATGGGCTGACATATAGAATTCAAGTACAGAAAGACCTTCTCTAAAGTTTGAAGTGATTGGAACTTCAATTGTTCTACCTGAAGGTGATGCCATAAGTCCACGCATACCTGCAAGTTGTCTGATTTGGTTCTTTGAACCTCTGGCTCCTGAATCTGCCATGATGTAGATGTTATTTAAAGCATCAAAGCCGTCCATTACATCGTCAGTCAAGTCATCAGTTGCCTTGTTCCAAATTTCAATTACCTTTTCATATCTTTCTTCATCAGAAATAAGACCTCTTCTAAAGGCTTTTTCGTATTTAGCAACTTCTTTTTCTGCATTAGCTAAAAGTTCTGGCTTTGTGTCAGGAATTTGTACGTCACCCATTGAAATTGATACAGCTCCAATAGTTGAGTAGTGATAACCTGTAGCCTTGATGTTGTCAAGTAGCTCTGCAGTTTTTATATTTCCATGTTTTTTGTAAGTTTTTTCAATTATTTTTCCAAGAAGTTTCTTGTCTACAACTTGGTCGATTTCAAGAGAATATTTGTCTTCATCTCTATTTACAAAACCTAGGTCTTGTGGGATAAATTCATTTACAATAAATCTACCAACAGTTGATGGGACAATTTTACCTCTCTTGTCATTTTCATCAGCATATCTTCTAACAGATACATGAGATTGTAGGTGCAAGAAGCCTGATTCATAAGCGTGGAACATTTCATCAAAATTTCTGTAAATTGAGCCATCGCCCTTTAATTTATCTTTTCTATCAAGAGTTAGATAGTAGGAACCAAGTACCATATCTTGAGTAGGCGTAGTAATTGGCTTACCATCCTTTAGTGCCAAGATATTATTTGTTGAAAGCATTAGTAGTCTTGCTTCAGCTTGTGCTTCTGTTGATAGTGGCAAATGGACAGCCATTTGGTCACCGTCAAAGTCGGCATTATAGGCTGTACAAGAAAGTGGGTGAAGCTTAATAGCTTTTCCTTCTACTAGGACTGGTTCAAAGGCTTGAATACCAAGTCTGTGAAGTGTCGGTGCACGGTTAAGAAGCACTGGATGATCCTTAATAACATCTTCAAGTACATCCCAAACTTCGTCTTTTCCTCTTTCAACCATTCTCTTTGCAGACTTAATGTTGTAAGTTAGTTCTCTCTTTACAAGTTCTCTCATTACGAAAGGCTTGAAAAGTTCAAGAGCCATGTTCTTTGGAAGACCACATTGGTAGAATTTAAGATCTGGTCCAACTACGATTACAGAACGACCAGAGTAGTCAACTCTCTTGCCAAGTAAGTTTTGACGGAAACGACCTTGTTTACCCTTTAACATTTCTGATAAAGATTTAAGTGGTCTGTTGCCAGGACCAGTTACAGGTCTTCCTCGTCTTCCGTTGTCTATAAGAGCATCAACAGATTCTTGTAACATTCTCTTTTCATTTCTAACGATAATGTCTGGAGCGTTGATGTCCATTAACTTTTTAAGTCTGTTATTTCTATTTACAATTCTTCTATATAAATCATTTAAGTCACTTGTTGCAAATCTGCCACCGTCAAGTTGTACCATTGGTCTTAAATCTGGTGGAATTACTGGGATTGCATCAAGTATCATCCATTCAGGTTTGTTTTCTGATTGGATGAAGGCATCTATTACTTCAAGTCTTCTTGTGATTCTAATTTTCTTTTGTCCAGTTGCATCTTGAAGTTCTTCTTGTAGTTCGTCATTTTCCTTTTGTAGGTCAACTTTTACAAGAAGGTCTCTAATGGCTTCTGCACCCATCTTAGCAGTAAACTTGTCGCCATATTCTATTTTGAACTCTCTATATTCAATTTCTGAAAGAAGTTGCTTTTCATAAAGAGTTGTTTCGCCTGGTTCAACATAAGTTACAACATAAGATGCAAAGTAAAGAACTTTTTCAAGAGCTCTAGGGCTCATGTCTAGCACAAGACCCATTCTTGAAGGTATGCCCTTAAAGTACCAAATATGTGATACTGGAGCAGCAAGTTCAATATGACCCATTCTTTCACGACGAACCTTAGCCTTTGTGACTTCAACGCCACATTTTTCGCAGACTACTCCCTTGTATCTTACTCTTTTATATTTTCCACAGGAACATTCCCAATCCTTAGTAGGTCCAAATATTTTTTCACAAAATAGACCTTCCTTTTCAGGTTTTAATGTCCTGTAATTTATTGTTTCTGGTTTTTTTACTTCGCCATAGGACCATGATCTGATCTTTTCTGGTGAAGCAAGTCCAATTTTTATTGAATGGAATAATTCATGTTCGCTCAAGGAGCACTTCTCCTTTCCTATTAATTAAAATAACTAATTAATCTTCAGCTTCATCGGATTCATCAAAATCGTCTTCTTCGTCTTCTTCATCTTCGAAGAAGTGACTGTTTTCAAAAGACTCAACTTCGTCATTGGAAATTGTTCTGATGCCAATATTTGCAGTTCCTGTGTGTTCAATAAGTTCCTTTATTTCGTCATCTGTTTCAGTATTTTTGTCGTCAATGTTGTCGATCTTTATTAGTTCATCTTCATCAACTTCAAGGTCAACTTCATTTCCATTTTCATCAAGTACTTGAATTTCAAGAGCAAGTGCTTGTAATTCCTTTATTAAAACTTTAAAGGATTCAGGAACTCCTGGTTGTGGAATATTTTCGCCCTTAACAATTGCTTCGTAAGTCTTAACACGACCAACAATGTCGTCAGACTTAACTGTAAGCATTTCTTGAAGAGTATGGCTGGCACCATAAGCTTCTAGAGCCCAAACTTCCATTTCTCCAAATCTTTGTCCACCAAATTGTGCCTTACCTCCAAGAGGTTGTTGTGTAACAAGTGAGTAAGGTCCAGTAGAACGAGCGTGGATCTTTTCATCAACTAAATGGTGAAGTTTTAACATATACATGTAACCAACAGTTACAGGGTGGTCAAATTCTTCTCCAGTTCTACCATCTCTTAGTTGAATCTTTCCATCTCTAGAGTATCCAGCTTCTTCAAGTGTATCGAAAATGTCATTTTCATTGGCACCATCAAATACTGGAGTGGCAACGTGCCATCCTAGTTTTTTGGCAGCAAGTCCTAAGTGAACTTCAAGAACTTGTCCAAGGTTCATACGAGAAGGAACCCCTAGTGGGTTAAGAACAATTTGGATAGGTGTACCATCTGGCATGTAAGGCATATCTTCCTTAGGCATTACCCTAGAAATAACCCCCTTGTTGCCGTGACGACCACACATCTTATCTCCAACTTGAATCTTTCTCTTAGTAGCTACAAAAACTCTCACCATTTCATTTACGCCTGGTTGAAGTTCGTCGCCATCTGATCTATTAAAAGTCTTTACATCTACAACAATTCCTTGTTCACCATGAGGAAGTCTAAGGGAAGTATCTCTTACTTCTCTTGCCTTTTCACCAAAGATTGAACGAAGAAGTCTTTCTTCTGCAGAAAGTTCAGTCTCTCCCTTTGGAGTTACCTTGCCAACAAGGATGTCTCCTGGCTTAACTTCTGCACCAATTCTTATGATTCCTCTTTCGTCAAGGTCTTTTAACATATCTTCGCCAACATTAGGAATATCTCTAGTGATTTCTTCAGGTCCAAGTTTTGTATCTCTTGCTTCAGATTCATATTCTTCAATGTGAAGTGAAGTTAGTACATCGTCAATTACAAGTTCTTGACTTACAAGCATGGCATCTTCGTAGTTGTATCCTTCCCAGTTCATAAAAGCTATTAGGATATTTTTACCAAGAGCCATTTCACCTTGGTCTGTACTTGGTCCATCGGCAATGATTTCGCCAGCTTCTACAGAATCGCCAGCATTAACAATTGGTCTTTGGTTAATTGTAGTACCTTGGTTTCCGCCCATGAATTTGTGTAATTTATAAGTGTCAATGCCCTTGTCAAATTCTCTTTCGATTTCAATGTGAACGGCATCAACTTTTTTAACTCTACCCTTGTTTTTAGCAACTACTACAACGCCTGAGTCCTTAGCAGCTCTATATTCAATGCCAGTTCCAACAACAGGAGCTTCAGTTTTTAATAGAGGTACTGCTTGACGCTGCATGTTAGCACCCATTAGGGCTCTGTTGGCGTCGTCGTTTTCCAAGAAAGGAATCATTGAAGTACCAACTGCAACTATTTGTTGAGGTGAAACGTCCATGTAATTTACATCTTTGATGTCAAATATATCGGCATTACCACCATGACCTCTGGCTGCAATTCTATCTTCAACAAATTTATTATTTTCATCAAGCCTTTCGTCAGCTTGAGCTATGATTTGTTCGTACTCTACATCGGCTGTTAGATAATCAATTTGGTCAGTTACAACTCCGTCAACAACTTTTCTATAAGGTGTTTCGATGAAACCATAATCGTTAATTCTTGCGTAAGTTGTAAGTGATGTTATAAGTCCAATGTTTGGACCTTCTGGTGTCTCAATAGGACACATTCTTCCATAGTGTGAGTTATGGACGTCACGCACTTCAAATCCAGCTCTATCTCTGCTTAACCCACCAGGTCCAAGTGCAGATAACCTTCTCTTGTGTGTTAATTCTGATAGAGGATTGTTTTGGTCCATAAATTGTGAAAGTTGTGAAGAGCCAAAAAATTCTTTTATGGCAGCTGTCACAGGTCTAATATTTATTAGTGATTGTGGTGTAGTTGCGTCAACATCTTGTACTGTCATTCTTTCACGAATAACTCTTTCCATTCTTGAAATACCAATTCTAAATTGGTTTTGAAGAAGTTCCCCAACGGACCTAATTCTTCTGTTTCCAAGGTGGTCGATGTCGTCAACTGAGCCAATATTATTCATAAGTCCAAATTCATAATTAATTCCTGCGATAATATCGTCGATTAAAATATGTTTTGGAGAAAGTTCCTTGTGAGCTTTTACAAGTTCATCTTTGAATTTTTCTGTATCTTCAGAGTATTCTTCGTAAAGCTGGTCAAATAGTGGTCTATAAACTTTTTCTTTAAAGCCAAGTTCTTCCATGTCGAAGTCAAGTTCATAAGCATCAACAAAAGTAAAGTTGTTTCCTATTACTATTGTCTTATCTGTTGCGTGTTCAAAGTTTTCGTCAGTCTTTATAAGAACTTGGTTTACACCAGCTGCTTCAATTTTTTCAGCCTTAGCCCTAGTGAGAAGTTCTCCTTCTTCAGCTAAGATTTCACCAGTCATTGGGTCGATTATGTCTTCTGCAGGAATATTGTTTTCTATTCTTGCGCTGATGCCCAACTTTTTGTTGAATTTATATCTTCCAACCTTGGCAAGATCATATCTTCTGTCGTCAAAAAACATATTTTCAAAAAGTGACTGTGCTGAATCAATTGTAGGTGGTTCACCTGGTCTTAACTTTTTATAAATTTCAAGTAAAGCTTCATTCTTACTAGTAGTAGTATCTTTTTCTAGTGTCTTTAAAAGTGCTTCACTTTCGCCAAGAACATCAATTATTTCTTGGTTAGATTCAACTCCCAATGCTCTTAATAAAATAGTTATTGGGATTTTTCTAGTTCTGTCGATTCTTACATTAATTACGCCTTGAGCATCAGTTTCGAATTCAAGCCAAGCTCCTCTATTTGGAATAAGTGTTGCCGAATAGATTTTTTTGCCTGTCTTGTCTCTTTCTTCTTTGTAGTATGCTCCTGGACTTCTTACAAGTTGTGAAACTACTACTCTCTCTGCTCCGTTAATTACAAAAGTTCCAGTAGGTGTCATAAGAGGAAGGTCGCCCATAAAGACTTCTTGTTCCTTTACTTCTCCCGTTTCACTGTTGATAAGTCTTACCTTTGCCTTTAATGGCGCAGAGTAATTAGTGTCTCTTTGTTTAGATTCGTCAATATCATATTTTATCTCATCAGATAAATGATAATCGACAAATTCCAAAATTAAATTACCTGAGTAATCCTCGATAGGAGATACATCATCAAATACTTCCTTTAACCCTTCTTCAATTAACCATTTGTATGAAGAAGTCTGCACGTCAAGGAGATTTGGTAGTGACATAACTTCGTCTACACGAGAAAAACTCATTCTCTCACGTTTCCCATATTTAACAGGATGTACCATTAATTTTCTCACCCTAGCCTTTCAAATGAGTGTATCAAATTAGAGTACAAATCACCACTCTAATTATTATTATGCAAATAGGTATTTTATCATTTTTTATAGCAACTTGCAAGCATTAAAACAAAAAAATCCTGCCCTTAGGGTCTTTTATTTTAGGATTTTAAGTATTGTATCACAGGAATTTTTAATATCTTCATTTTTTTATTGAAAATTTATTTTCTGAACCATTAGCTCAGTCGGCAGAGCACCTGACTTTTAATCAAGGTGTCGCGCGTTCGAATCGCGCATGGGTCACCATCGTCTATCCCCTTTAACAAGTTCCCCAAAAACAAAGCAGGTCTTTAATTATTTTTATCTTTTGCCTCTTCTATTTTCGTAGTCTTCAGTAATTTCGTCCTTCCAGTGTTCGTCGACTCTTCCTTTGTTTCTTCTTACATAGCTTATGGCATCGCCTATGACTCTGTAATTTAGTTCTGTGCCTTTTTCATCGCTGTGATAGTTAACCGCCATTTCTCTTCTTATTCCAAATTTTTCTCCTTCTCCTTCTGCGTCTATGTTTGCACCTAAGAAGATAAATTCCCAGCCATACTTCTCTCTTTGCTTGGTGATTAGTCTTTTTACTTCTCTGTAACCGTACATTCTGCTGGCATTTTCCATACCGTCTGTGGTGATTACAAATAATGTCTTATCTGGCACATCTTCTTTGCGAGCATACTTATGAATGTTTCCAATGTGTTTTATGGCTACTCCCAATGCATCAAGTAGTGCGGTGCAGCCTTCTACATAGTATTCTTCCTCTGTCAGCTTTGCTACGTCTTTTATGGACACTCTGTCGTGTATCACTTTACTTTCTTCGTTAAATAATATTGTGGAGACATAGGCTTCTCCCGCTTCTTTTTTTTGCCTTTCGATCATGGAGTTAAATCCACCTATTGTGTCCTTTTCCAAGCCTTCCATTGAGCCACTCTTATCTAATATAAATACAAGTTCTATCATTTTTATCCCCTCTTTCTTTTACTATATTGTAAAAAAACAAGAAGACATTTAGGTCACTTCCAAGGCGACATTTATCCTCCAATTAAAGCTTGGTCAAAGGCAAACAAGGCTTCGTTTATTTCAAAGATGTTATAATTTTTTCTTTCGATAAAATACTCAATTATTACGTCAAACTTGCTGCTTCTTGTGAGGGCATAGCCTGCTTTTCCTATTAAATCTTCCATCTCATCCTTATTCAGTTCCAATGCCAAGGCAAAAGCTATTGCTGTGTTCTTTGAGGGGCGATAGTCGGGATTGTTTTTGATTTTGGAAAAAAGCTTTCTGTCAATATTTGCCTTTTTATAAATTTCAGGGTCCGTCTTGCCGGACTTGTCTATGAGTCTTAATAAGGTCTTAGAGAATCCTTCATCCAAATTTTTTAAAATGTCCTCTATACTTTCACTGTTTTGTATAAGAGATGCCATCTTGTCAGCCTCAAAATTATATTTTCTATAAAAGGAGCCTATGTATTCTTCATTTATTTTTTCTTCCACGTAATTTTCTGAAATATATTCTTTTACCGACTGAAAGAGTTTTTTTGACAATGAAAAGGCGTCCTTTGAAAAGACTGCAAGGTAGATGTGCATTTCGTTTTTTAATAAAAATTCGCTCACTTCTTTAATGACACTTTGAAGCGCCAAGTCATTTGGATATCCACAGGTTCCTGTTCCGATCAAAGGCATGGCTAAGGAGTCGCAGCCCTTTTCTTTTGCCAAATTTAAAGAGTTTTTAATGCAGGCTGAAAGTATTTCTCCTTCTCCCTTATATCCACCTTCCCAAGTTGGAGTTGAAGTGTGGATTACATATTTTGCCTTTAAATTATATGCAGGCGTAATAAAGGCTTTGCCAAAGGGTATATCGCCGATCTTCTTTCTTGCAATGAGAAGCTCCGACCCTGCACCCTTGTGGATCTCACTATCTACTCCACCACCTACTATTGGCTTAGGGTTTGCCGTATTTACAATTGCATCCACTTTCATGTTTACTATGCTGTTTCTCACTATTTCAAATGGCATTAGTAACTCCTTTCTATATTTTATAAAAGTGTGTGAATTTTTGATGTGCCTAGACAATATAGAAGACATTTAAGCTCCCTCTTGGCATTCACAATTAGACCAAGCTGCACCTATCTATCACTTAAAAATATTCCCAATATCAACAATAGTCCCAAATAAAAAAGCCTATGAATTTAAACTCATAGGCTTTTTTTCATTTAAAGACTCCCTAAATCAGTTTTCTAAAATCCCTAATTAATAAGCCTTTGGGCAGAATCTTTTTTTAAAGTCTTATATAAGCGTAACCTTCGTTTTGGAGCCTTACTATTTTTGTAATAACCAAATCTTCTACTTTGATTTCAGCAGGTATTAATTCCTTTGAAAGGCGATTTTCTTCCAAGGCTTTCTTTCCAATAGTTATGTTTACTTTTGGATTGCCAAGTACACCATGGAAATCAACTCCAGAATATCTGTTGAAAAGTGATGCAGCTTTTGCCATTGCAATTATTTCAACTTGTATATCATCAAAATTGTCTAGTAAATCTCTAACATTAGATAATACAGCTTCCCATTTGTCCGCTTCAACTACATGAAAAATTACCTTCATATATATCACTCCTTATTAACTAATATTTTACACTATTAAAGAGGAAAATAAAAGGCAAATTCCTATTTTAGCTATTTCTTAAATATTAATTTCAAAAGCTCTCTTATCTCGTCAACCCTAAATGCGATTAATAAAACAAGGTAAATTAAGCCTGCAATAATTATAGAAATAAGAAGAGATAAATTTATTCCAAAGCTTTTTATTAAAATATTGTAGAAAAATTTTGAGCCAAGTGCCATAACAGCTGATGCCACAGTTATTTTTATGACATTTGTAAAAAGTTTCTTGTTAAATACATTTCCAATTAATTTAATTGATGAAAGGTAAAGGGCAAGGGCTCCAACTAAAAAAGAAATTGAAGTTGCAAGGGCAATTCCCCTTATCCCCATTAGTTTTGAAAGTAAAAGGGCAAGGACGACATTAATTCCTACTATTAAAACAGAATTTATGACAGGAGTTTTGTTGTCGCCAAGGGAATAAAAAACTCTTGAAATAATTTCACGGACTCCAATACCAATTACACCAAAGGCAAAGAAGGATAAAACTGTGGCAGTGATCCTTGCGTCATCAACAGAAAATTCTCCCCCCACAAATAAAAGATTTACAATTGGAAAGGAAAAAATGTATAGACCAAAGGCTGCAGGCACAACAAGTAGTAGCATATTTGAAAGACCTTCTGAAAGTGCAGACTTTAAGTTTACATAGTCCTTTTTTGAACCAAAGTTGGCAAGCTTAGGATAAGTAGCAGTTATAATTGATGTGACAACTATACCTGTTACAAAACTTTGAAGCTTGTAGGCGTAATTTAAAATAGAAATTCCGCCAGCGTAGGCTCCCGATGCAAGGGAACGAGAAATCATAAAGTTAATTTCAATTGCTGAAGTTGAAATTAAAATTGGAAGGATGGAGACGAACATTGCCTTCATGTCTTCATTGAAGTCAACTTTTAGTCTGTGTCTGTAGCCAAGTTTTTTAATTGGCAAAATAAAAATCCCATATTGCAAAACAAAGGCAAGTAAAATTCCTATTGCAAGATAATTTATGCCAAGATTTCTTGATATTGCCATGGCCCCAATTAAAATCACATTCATTAAGATTGAATGGAGGACTGAAGTTATAAATTTTTCATGAATTTGTAGATAGGCCTTAAAAATTGAGCTCACAGCCGTAACAGCTATGGAGAGCATGGCAACTCTTGAAACAAAAATTGCCGTCTCAAGCTTTTCGCCTTCAAAACCTTCAGCCATTAACTTTACAAGAGGTCTTGCAAAGTTAATTGAAAGAATAGTCACAATCACAAAGACAATTAAAATAATATTGGAAAGATTTGCTGTAAAAGCATCGGCTTTTTTCTTGTCCTCTCTCTCCTTTATCTTGTCATACATGGGTATGTAGCCATTGGCAACAGCGCCGCTAATGACATTGGTAAAGGTCATTGGAAGTTGGAAGGCAATTAGAAAAATATCTGCCACCATGCCAACACCAAAAAAGTATGCCAGGGCCTTTTCCCTCAAAAGTCCAAAGATTTTTGAGACAATTGTAATCACCATTAATATATATGAAGTCTTCATCATTTCTCCTTTAAATAAAAAACTCGGGTTTGACCCCAAGTAATTATATATTTATTTAATTTTATTTACAAGTTTTATTGATTCAGTTCTTTTGATTATCTTCTTTTGAATAGCACTCATAAAATTTTTAGCTTCGATTATACTGGAAATAAAAATTTTTTTCAATATCATTTCGACTATACTCGAAATCTTCTGCTATTTTTGATTTATTTCTTGTATAGTCGAAGCCGTAAAAATTTATTAAATAAAAAAGTGATGCTAAAAATAAAATTAATTATCCTTAACATCACTTAAAATAAATTATATTAAACTGTTAATAAACATGACCAGCGGAAATATTATAATTAAAAGAAAATTTAATATTCCAAATAGAATAGATTTTTCTTTAATTGCAAAGACAAGACCAATAATGCCAATAATCCTACAGATAAATAAACTGGTAAGACCTGTCGGCCTTAAATTTGTAAAATTTTCAAAAAAATCTACTGGGAGTAAATATGAAATTATAAAAATCAAAACTCCTGTGACAAATAAATACTTGCTAAGGCTTTTTTTCATGACTACCTCCTAATCAAATCCTCTTATCAAATCAATGGGATCGATCTTTAAAATATTTTTCAAAGATAAGTTGTAGATTAATATATTTATACCATAAATCAAAATGGCAAAAGCAAGGAAATATTTATATTCAAAATATGATAATAAAATTTTCATATCCATTGTTGGCGATATTTTTGCAATTATAAATAAAGCAGCAAAACTTACTGCTAAAACTATTGCTAGAGATTTGATTTCTTCTAATATGAAGTCTCTTGTATATTTATATTTTAGCTCTTCCTCATCTATTCCACAAGAAATTAAAGATCCAATTTCTTTTTTTCTTGCCATTAAACTTAAATTAATAGAAGAATATCCATTAGTTACATTTAAAATAAAAATTATACTTGCAATAGAAATTATCATAAGGCCAAAAGTTTTTACGTCTTTCATGCGATTTGCTTCTACATCTTTGCTTGTAGTTAAATTATAAGTTTCATTGTAAGCAATGGATGAATCTAATCTCTCTTTAACTTCATTCTTTATATCGTCTAACTTATTTTCATCAACTTGCATTGAGAGTTCATAGGTGTTTCTTCTCAAGTCATTATTGTTTTTTAAATAATATTTATTCCATTCATCTAAAAGTTTAAAATATGTGTCAAAGTCAACATATAAATACACATCGAAGGGTAGCCTTCTCTGCCTAAAGTCCTTAGTGTCATCAATTAATTTATCTACTTTGATTGAATAATTATAATTTTCCTCTTCTGTTATAGAGTAGTTTAAACTATTTATATTTTTAAAATATTTTGTTGTCTCTGATCCATCAATAGGTGCATTTGGATTAACTTGGACCCTATTTAATAGCAAAACTTCTCCCTTTTTACCACCTATTTTTTCAAAAGTTTGGTCATCTAAAGCCGTTATAATTCCGTCGAGATAAAAATCTTCGTCATTATCATAATATTTACTCATTTTTTCATCTAAATTAAGAGATCTAAACTCATCTGAATAATTTTGCTCCTTACTAAGAGAAATATATTTTTCAGTTGAAAGAAATGCTCTGTCATTTTCTGTAGTATTCATTATATCTTTTAAGACATTTGGAATTCCTGCTTCATTTGAATGGATTAGTATATTAATATTCGTATTATAAATGTAAGTATTCTTCAACCTATTATACTTTGCCATAGAGAGAACTATCAAAAAAATTGAGACAATTATCATTCCAATGGCAGAAATATATCTTTGAGAAGAAATAGTTTTTAAATTATTTATCTTTAATTCCTTCCAAATTTCTTTATTTCTCTTTAGTTTTATACTTTTGTCATTAAAGTTACCCTTTATACCATCAATTATATTTATCCTTGCGATTTTTTTAGCTGGAGCAAATATTGCTATGAAAATTATAAAAAAGCAAATTAATAAAACTACAAGTGAAAGGCTTGGCGAAAATTCTATATACTTGTACTTTTCCTCTTCCTCTACAATCCTTTGAAGACCAAGATAGAGGAGGTTGATTCCCCCATATCCGAAAACATGTCCCATAACTATTGGTAGAAGTGAAATTTTTAATCCATCTTTTAAAAGCAATTTATAAATTTGATAATCTGTTGAACCAATGGACTTGTACATTGAAATTTCTCTTATCTTTCTTAGTCCCCAAACTGTAAAAATATTTTTTACAAAAAATATAAAAATAAGGATTGTAGCAAATATTAAAATAGAGTCTACAATCACCTGCCTATTTTGTTGTAAAAGACTTCCATCAACATTATAGTAATCTTTCATTATTTCGCTAAATTCTAGTTCTACTTTATCTTTATTCAAGGCAGATGCAAGATTTTTTTCTAAATTCTCTTTATTACTATAGGCTTTTCTAAAATTATCAAATCTTACAAAGCTATTAGTTTTTGCACCCTTTGGTATGACAGTAGAAGCATAAAAAATCTTCATATTTTCATTGTAAAGATTTCTTGTTAGACCACTTATTACATATTCTTTGCAATTTTTTCTTATAAATTCTTCATCCTTAGTAACACTTGAAACTGCTTTTATTTGTTTTCCATCAACCAATCTATTTCCAAATTCTACTTTTATCTTATCGCCAATTTTTAAATTTTCTTTTTTTGCAAGACTTTTTGGTATGGTAATTTCGTTATCTTTTGTAGCAAAACTTCCCTCTTTTAACATATTATCTTCTAACATCTTGTTAAAAGCTTGGTCTGTATAATTTATCACTAAGACATTTTGAGATAGCTTGGCAGAATCATTTTCTACTGCAACTTCTCCCACTTCTTTAATGTTTTTTATTTCTTTTAATTTACTTGAGTCACCAGAAACCGTATCAGGCATAATTTTAGCATCATAAATTGATCTGTTCCTAAAATATTCATAATCGAACTTATTATTTACATATCCAAAGTAAACACAAAATGTAAAGAAAATTGCAGTTATAAAAAGTGAAAGTGAGATTGAGATATTTTTCTTATTCATTTTTCTCATCTCCCACTACTTTCCCATCCACTATTGTTATTACTCTTTCTGCTTCTAAAGCTATGGACTCGTCATGGGTGATTACTATAATTGTCTGTTTTAAAGTCCTATTAAAATATTTTAAAATTTCAATTATTTCTCTTGAATTTTCTCTGTCTAAGTTTCCTGTTGGCTCATCAGCAAGTACAAGTGACGGAGAATAGATAAGACTCCTTGCTATGGCAACCCTTTGTTGTTGACCACCTGATAATTCACTTGGGAAGGAATCCAACTTGTCCGCTATTCCTAGTTTTCTAACTATATCTAAAAAGAAATCCTCATTGATTTTTCTCTTATCAAGCTTTAGGGGTAACTCAATGTTATGCCTAACTGTTAAATTGGGAATCAAATTATAAAATTGATAAATTAAACCTACTTTTCTCCTCCTAAAGAGCGCTAATTCTTTTGATGTATATTTTGAGATGTCATTACCATCTATAAATATTTTTCCAGAACTTGGATTGTCCACACCACCTAACAAGTGAAGAAGAGTTGACTTGCCTGATCCGCTTGGTCCAACAATTGCAATAAATTCTCCTTTTTCTATTTTTAAATTAACATCATCAATTGCCCTTACAAGATTTTCTCCACTTCCATAAGTTTTTGATAAATTTTCAGTTCTAACAATTTCCATATGTACCTCCCTCTATTTGTCTCAATAATAAAGGGTTAAAATGACTTTTAAGTGACATTGTAAAATTTAATTTTAAAAATCGCACCATCTTTTCCATTTTTTACAGATATATCTCCATTGTTTGCCTCAATAATTGATTTTGCCATAGCAAGGCCTATGCCAAAGCCCTTAGAGTCAGGACTCTTGTAAAATCTTTCAAATATTTTTTTGAGGTTTTCTTCTTTAATACCTCCGCCGTCATCTTCAATTATTATCTCTGTGTAAATTGGATTTTTATTTGTAGAAATTTTAATTTTTGTAAGACCATCAAGGCTCAAGGCATTCTTTATAATATTTATTAGGGCTTCAGAGATCCAATAGTAATCGACTTTTATCTCATAATCTTCGTAGTCACAAATAACTTTTACCTTTTTCTCATCAATGGATTTTCTTAAAATATCCAAAACATAGTCAAGTATTTCTGAAATCAAAACTTCTCTCTTCTCCATCTTATCTATATTTGCATCAAGACTAGATAGCTTTAACAAAATATCAGCAAGAGAGTTAAGCCTTTCAAGTTGAAGCTCAAGCCCTTCAATCTCTTTTTTATTATCTTCAGTTTTATCAATTGTTTCCAAGTCAAAAACCATTGAGGTAATTGGAGTTTTTATTTGATGGGCAATATCCTCTAGGTTTTGTGTTTGCTTTTTTGAGTTTTTTTCTACTAATTCTCTAGCTTCAACAAGTTCTATAAAAATCTTATAAATCTTGTCTTCCAGTATTGAAAAGTCATCTTGAGTCATAGGAATCGAATAATTTTTTTCTCCCAGCCTATCTATTAAATTCTCAAGTTCTTTTATTCTCTTTTTCTCTCTTGTTTTCAAAAAATAATATAGAGCAAATAAACTCACAAAGTAAAATAAATAAATCATCAGTCCATCCTATAACCTATTCCACGGATTGTCTTAATAATGTCTCTGTCACTTTTATCTCTAATTCTTTTTATAGTGGCAGTTAGTGTATTGTCATTGACAAACTTTTCTCTTCTATCCCAAAATCTCTCAAGCAAAAATTCTCGAGTAAAAATTCTATTGGGATTATTTATAAATAGATTCATAACTTCAAATTCTAGCGCTGTTAAATCAAGTTTCTCATCTTTATAATAAAAACATCCTTCATTTTTATTTAGGCTTAGATCTTTAAAGCTAATAAAATCATCTTTTACAAGAGCAGTCCTTAGAGTCTTGTCAATCCTGGCTCTTAAAATAGCTAGTTTAAAAGGCTTAGTAATATAATCATCTGCTCCATTGTCAAGAGCTCTCACGATAAATTTCTCATCATTTTTTACTGTAGTTATTATTACTCTAACATTATTTTCTCTTAAAGTATTCAACAAACCGATTCCATCATTATCGGGCAAATTTATGTCCAAGATCGCCAAGTCAAAAGAATTGTTTATTTTTATCTTTGCTTCTTCAAAGTTTTTACAAGTTTCTACCTCAAAATCATTTTTTGACAAGTAAGACTCAATGCCACTTGATAAAATTTCATCGTCTTCTATTAAAATTATCTTTTTCATTTAATCACCAACACAATCTTGTAAACAAATTCTATCACACTTTAGTTTTAAAAAGAATTCCTAATCATCTTGGTTTCTTTTAAGTCTTCCCAACAAAAAAGCACCGACCTTTGCCAGTGCTTGTGTTTTAAAAATTTTATTCTGTAAATTCTTTTGGATCAATTTCAACTAAATTTATGCTGCCCCTTGATATTATTTTCATGTCGCCTGTCAGCTGGTAAATCCAGTTTGATATAAAGGGCTCGTGAGAGACAAAGATGTAGTTGTCGTCTTTATCTAAAGTTTTTAAGATATCTTTTATTCTTCCCCCGGCAAGGTAGTCCTTAACTTCATAGGTTGAGTCCAGGTGTTTTGCCAAAATTTCTGCAGTTTCCTTTGCCCTTTCAAGAGGTGAGGAATAAATTTTAAAGGATCTTTTGTCTTCTAAATTTTTTGCAAAGGCCTTAAAGCTTTCCTCTAATTTTTTCTTGCCTAAAGTCGTGAGCTTTCTCTTGAAGTCGTCATCTGCATAAATTTCTGCCTCGCCATGTCTTATAAAATAGATTTTCATTTTAAATTGAAGAAGGCATCAAAGCCAGGATAAATTGCGAGATCACCTAGTTCATCTTCTATGCGAAGAAGTTCGTTATACTTTGCAACTCTCTCAGATCTTGCTGGTGCACCAGTTTTTATAAAGCCTGCATTTGTTGCAACTGCTAAATCAGCAATTGTTGAGTCTTCACTTTCTCCTGATCTGTGAGAAATTATTGCTGTGTAATTGTGTCTCTTTGCAAGTTCTATTGCATCAAGAGTTTCTGTAATTGTTCCAATTTGATTTAATTTTATTAAAATTGAATTTGCAGATTTTTTTTCAATTCCTTCTTGGAGTCTCTTTGTATTTGTTACGAAAAAGTCGTCGCCAACTAATTGAACCTTGTCACCAATAAGTTCTGTCAAGTGCTTCCAACCTTCCCAATCGTCTTCTGCTAGTCCGTCTTCAATTGAATAAATTGGATATTCACTTACAAGTTCTTGGTAGAATTTTGAAAGTTCTTCTGATGTAAGTTCACGACCTTCACCTGCAAGGACATATTTTTTCTTGTCCTCATCATAAAATTCTGAAGCTGCAGCATCAATAGCAAGGACAATGTCCTTACCTGGTTCATAACCTGCTGCTTTTACTGCTTCAAGTATGCAGTCGAAGGCTTTTTTATTTGATTCAAGATTTGGTGCAAAGCCACCTTCGTCGCCAACTCCAGTGGAAAGTCCCTTGTCCTTTAAAACTTTTTTAAGGGCGTGATAAACTTCTGCACCCATTCTTAGTGCTTCCTTAAAAGTTTCTGCTCCAATTGGCATAATCATAAATTCTTGAATATCTACATTGTTGTCAGCGTGTTCGCCACCATTTATTATATTCATCATTGGGATTGGCATAGTCTTTGCATTTACTCCACCAAGGTATTGGTAAAGCGGAAGTCCAGCTTCATTAGCAGCAGCCCTTGCAACTGCAATAGATACTCCAAGAATTGCGTTGGCGCCAAGTTCTCCCTTGTTTTCTGTGCCATCAAGCTCTATTAACATTTTATCAATGCCAAGTTGATCAAATACATCGAAGCAAATTAATTCTTCGGCAATTCTTTCATTTACATTTGCTACTGCCCTTTCAACGCCCTTGCCATTATATCTTTCTTCTCCATCGCGAAGTTCAACAGCTTCGTGAACACCAGTTGAAGCACCACTTGGCACAATGGCAGAGCCAAAGCCACCATTTACTGTGCCAACTTCTACTTCAACTGTTGGATTTCCCCTTGAATCAAGGACTTCTCTCGCATAAACATAATCAATTAAACTCATAATTCCTCCTAATTAATAATTTATAAATTTAAAATAAACTTTTACCCGTCATAAGTTCTGGCTTTTCAATTCCCATAATCTTTAAAATTGTTGGCGATAAGTCGCAAAGTGCACCGCCACTTCTTAGTTTTGTATCCTTATTGAAAAGGAAAACTGGCACAGGGTTTGTAGTGTGACTTGTGACAGGCTTGCCCTCATCATCAATCATGCATTCACAATTTCCATGGTCAGCAGTAATTATTGCCACGCCATCTTTTTCCTTTAGGACTTTTAAAATTCTGCCTAGGTTTCTATCAACTGTCTCCACAGCTTTTATGGCTGCCTGCAAGTCGCCAGTGTGACCAACCATGTCTGTGTTTGCAAAATTTAAAATTATGGCGCCATAATTGTCTTCCCTTAATTTTTCAATTACAGCATCTGTCACTTCATTGGCAGACATCTCTGGCTTTAGGTCATAAGTTGCTACCTTTGGTGAAGGAATGAGAACTCTGTCCTCTCCCTCAAAGGGCTTTTCCCGTCCGCCATTAAAGAAAAATGTTACATGGGCATACTTTTCTGTCTCGGCAATTCTAAGTTGCTTGATTTTATTTTTTTCTAGGATTTCTCCCAAAGTGTCCCTTGGTATCTCGTCCTTAAAGGCAACAAATTTATTTTTTATATTTTTGTCGTAGTCTGTCATTGTAATGAGAGTGGTATTAATTTTTTCTCTCTCAAAGCCCTTAAAGTCATCATCAACTAGAGCTCTTGTTATTTGTCTAACCCTATCAGGTCTAAAGTTAAAAATTATAAGAGAGTCCCCATCTTCTATTTCAGAATTTTTTACAAATTTTGCTGGAAGCAAAAATTCATCAGTGATGCCCTTGTCGTAGGAAGATTTTATATAAGTTAAAATATCTTCATCTACAAAATCCTCATCACTTGTCAAGTTATCGTAATATTTTTTACTTCTTTCCCATCTGTTGTCACGATCCATGGCATAATACCTGCCAGAAATTGTTGCAATTTTTCCCTTGCCGATTTTTTTGATTTCATCTTGCAGCTCTTTTATGTCCTCAAGTGCAGCGTGAGGCGAAACATCACGACCATCTGTAATTGCGTGGATGTAAGTTTTTTCCATGCCCTCATCTGCCATTAGTTTTATAAGAGCCAAGAGGTGGTCAAAGTGGGAGTGAACTCCGCCCTTGGAAACAAGTCCTATTAGATGAATTTTTGAATCCTTCTTTTTTGCATTGTCAATGGCTCTTTTAAATTCAGGATTTTTGAAAAATTCGCCTGACTTTATGGCTTCAGTAATTTTTGTAAGATTTTGATAAATTACTCTGCCTGCTCCAATATTTAAGTGGCCAACTTCAGAGTTCCCCATTTGTCCATGAGGAAGACCTACATATTCTTCGCTGGCAAAAATTTGTGTGTGAGGTGAGCTTCTATAAAGCTCATCAAGAGTTGGAGTCTTGGCAAGTTTAACTGCATTGCCAACTTGGCTTTCCCTTATGCCAAAGCCATCTAAGATTATTAACATTGTTGGCTTCATAGGCTTTCACCAGCTTTTATAATTTCTATAAAACCTTCTGGATCAAGGCTCGCTCCACCAACGAGAACTCCGTCAATATTTTTTTGGGACAAAATTTCTCTGGCATTGGAAGGCTTGACAGAGCCGCCATATAAAATTCTTATTTCTTCAGAAATTTCTCCGTAATTTTTATTAATTATCTGGCGAATTTCTCTGCACATCTTCTCCGCATCTTCAGCTGAGCAAGTTTTGCCAGTGCCAATTGCCCAGATTGGCTCATAGGCAATTGTGATATTTTCAATATTTTTAATTCCATCAAGGGACTTTAAAAGTTCATCCTTTACGAAATCTACTTCTTTATTCTCTTCTTTAACTTCAAGAGCTTCGCCAAGACAAAGTATTACATGAAAATCATCTGCAAGAGCTTTTTTTACCTTTGCATTTACAATTTCGTTGCTTTCAAAAAATTTTTCTCGCCTTTCAGAGTGACCAATGATGACATTTTCTACTCCAATGTCCTTTAACATGGCAGTTGAAACTTCGCCAGTGTAAGCACCATCCTCAAACTGAGAAAGGTTTTGCGCACTTACTTCAATTTTTTTATTTAAATTTTTTCTAAAACTTTCAAGAGAAACAAAACTTGGAGCAAGAAGGACATCAGACTTTTCAAAATTAAATTCATTTATTTTTTCTGCAAAATCTCTTGCTTCAGAGGAAGTCTTGTTCATCTTCCAGTTTCCACAAATATATTTTCTTCTCATGCTTCTTCAACTGCCTCAATGCCAGGAAGTTTTTTGCCTTCAAGCATTTCAAGACTTGCACCACCACCAGTGGATATGTGAGTTAGTTTATCAGCAACGCCCGCCTTTTCAACTGCAGCAACAGAATCTCCGCCGCCTACAATTACTATGGCATCAAGACCTGCCAAAATTTTTGCAAGTTCAATAGTTCCGTGAGAAAATTCTTCGATTTCAAAAACTCCACAAGGACCGTTTAATACTACTGTATTTGCCTTTTCAAGAGCTACCTTTATATCTTCTAAGCTTTCACGACCTATGTCAAGAATCATGTCATCTTCTGCCACATCTTCAACATCTTTTAAAGTTCCCTTTGCATTTTCAGAAAGCTCTGGAGCCACAATTACATCTCTTGGCAAGATTAAATCTACATCTTTATCAATTGCCTTAGCCATAATTTCTCTTGCAAGGTCTAGCTTGTCATCTTCCACAAGAGATTTACCAACTTCAAGACCCTTGGACTTTAAGAAAGTATTTGCCATGGCTCCAACAATTACAAGAGTGTCAACTTTTTCCAATAGATTTTCAATTACGCCAATTTTGTCAGAAACCTTTGAGCCGCCAAGAATTGCAGCAAAGGGTTTTTCTGGATTTTTAAGGGCATCTTCAAAATATTTAATTTCCTTTTCAACTAAAAGACCTGCACAGGAAGGCAAAAATTCTGTCACACCAACATTTGAAGCGTGAGCTCTGTGGGCAGTGCCAAAGGCATCATTTACAAAAATATCTCCAAGGCATGCAAGTTTTTTTGCAAAATCAGGGTCGTTTTTTTCTTCGCCCTTAACAAATCTTAAATTTTCAAGTAGAGCAACTTCTCCACTTTTAAGATTTTTAACTTCTTCTATAACTTTTTCGTCAACAACTTCCTTTGATGGAATAAATTTAAGGTCCTTCTTTAAAAGTTCAGCAGCTCTTTTAGCAACGGGAGCAAGAGAAAACTCTTCCTTGTATTCTCCCTTAGGTCTTCCTAGGTGACTCATGAGGACTACTTTTGCTCCATTCTCAATTAAATAGTCAATAGTTGGAATAGCTTTAACAATTCTATCATCGCCAGTTACCTTGCCATCCTTTAGGGGGACATTAAAGTCAACTCTAACAATCGCAGTTTTATCATTAAAATCAAAATCTCTAATAGTTTTTTTCACATTACACCTCTTATTTTCGATTTGTACTTAAAATTTAACACTTAAATTATACCATAAAAAGAAAAGAGTTGAAGTTACTAGAAGGGCTTTATAAATAATTATTCTTGCTTAAATGATTAAAAATTTCCCATTAATTATTTTATTCCTTTACTTTGTTTTTTTTTTTTTTTTTCGTGATATAATGTATTAAATCGATAAAAGTATAGAACCTTTAATTTTTTACAATTAAAGCTAATAAGAAGGTATGAAAATGTACTTTAACTTACATAGATATAAAAATAGAGACGAAAAAAATTTGTAAAAAGATTTTTACTTAGATTTTTAATGGAGGAGCTTAATTATGAAAATGCAAATAATAAAATTCCTTACGCTAATTCAACCTCATTATCTTTTTAACATAATTGAGATTATCCTTTTAATTTTAATATTAAATAAATTAAAAGAGCTATTTAAGGAGATGTGATTTTATGGAAAAATATGAAGCGACTATGACAATCCTAACAGGCCTTATTCCCTACACCATTTTACATGTGATTAAAATTATTTTACTAGTTAAAATATTAAATCTCTTAAAACAATTTAAAAAATAAAATAAGCAAAAAAATTGGAACTGAGATAAATTTTTCTCAGTTCCTTTTACTTTTATAAATAAAATTTTTATTAATATAATTTTGCCCCTGCTGGGATTTTGTCATCTAAGTTTTTGATTTCTCCTAACCATTCTTTTTCTCTTAAATTTTTCTTTCCACTGATTTTTTCAATTAAGGTTCTTGCCCTTATATGTTGGTCTATTTCCTTTACTCCTTGTTTTTTTGTATAATCATGGGTTACACCGTCCCATTCATTTTTTATTTTTTCTCCACTTATATATGATGCACTTGCTACTGCACTTTTCCCTTTTCCTCTTGATATTATGTTTACTGAAAAATGAAAACTATCTGCCATTTTTTATCACTTCCTTTCTTTTTTTGTTGTTTTAGGTGGAGGCTTAATAGATTTTTATATCCACTTTGTGAATGAGCGTTTTGAAATGATAGAATAGAAAAAGCCGACTACTGAATTAATTTTGTTGTTTCACCCTTACGGGTACAGGCAGTTAGTCGGCTTAATTATTTTGTTCATTTCAAATTTTAAAAGTCAAGGGCGAGCCTTAGCGAGTTTATTTACCCTTGACTTTTAAAAAGCGAATGATTGTTGCTCCCTGCAAGGGTTTGGCTCTAAAGTCACGCAATCACCCTTTAGGGTGTATAATTGCGCCCTTGTAACCAAGGGACAATTATGTTATTTCATCTTTAGGTGATTTTTCTACATCATCATCTACTCTTTCTTCTAAAATTTCCATTATGTTTAATCTTATTTCTTCATCATTTAACATTTTCATTAACTTATAAAATTCATCTATTGTTAAATTAATACTTTCTTCAAAAACACTTTCAAACACTGCACCTTTTTCTATAAGTCTTTTGTTTCTTGCTTTTCTTTCTTGCTCATTAAGTTTTTTCTTCAGCTGTATTTTTTGATTTTTTAATTGCTTAATGCTTTCTTCTTTCTTTTCGATCTGTTCTTCAATACTTAACTTTATTCTTTTAATTGCCATTTGTATCATTTCTTAAAATAAAAAAACGAATAGATTTTTATTTCTAATCGTTTTTCAGCTTAGTGTGGATTGTCAACACCTATTTGTACAATCTAAAATCGAACGTACTAATTTTAGATTAACTAATGACTACTAGTTAATCTTGATTGCCTATATTTAACTGGTGTCAAGTAACCTAATGATCCATTAACCCTTAGGTTATTGTTCCAATAAACATACTCTGATTATTGACGGTGCTATATCGTATTCTTCTCCCAATTTTTTATATGTGTTGTTACCTTGATTAAAGATTTCTACTATTTGCCTTTTGAAGTCTTCTTCGTAGTGTCTAGCTAATTTAAAATCCTCCTATGATTACTTATTATTTATTGTATCCATACCAGGAGACCTTTTTCAGATTTCCTGCTTGGTGTGCCGCTGTTTTAGCGGTGGGTATTTAGTTGTGAAAGTTCGTGGCAAGTTGACCCGATGTGTAGAGGGGCAATAAATTAAAACTTATTTATTATCAATCTCAAATTTTTTTTGTAGCATTTCCAGACTTTGATAAACGATTTTATATTGTTCATCTGTCCATTCTGATGTTAACTTCTGATTAAATTCTTTTAATGCTCTACTTAAAGGTTCATATTTTAATCGTCCCCTTTCTGTAAGATATATTTTTTTGTTTCTCTTATCTTTAGGGTCTGTTTCTCGTGTGATATATCCCTTTTGCTCTAATGATTTAACCATTCGAGTCGTAGCAGCCTTATCTACTTTCACAAGTTTTGTTAATTCATCCTGAGTCAATCCATCCTGTTTTGTAAGTGCCATGTAATAAGGCTCTTCTCCGACACTTATATCAAATGGAACAACTACATTTTTTAATTCTTGCTGAATACATCTTGATAAATAAGTTATAAGTTTTCCAATGCTTTTGTTCACTTTATGCCTCTTTTCTTCTTAAAAATTTGTCCAATATCACATTCCAAAAAATACTAGAAAAATATCCAAATACAACATTAATAGGAAATGAGGAAAAATATATTTTCCAGAAATTCTCATCATATCCCTTCATTCTTAACAATCCGCTTATAGACATAATTGCAGTAAAATATATCGCTGGAATTATTGATGAAAAAACTAAAAAAACAATATATGATTTTCCAGTATATAGTTTCTCTGTTACTTTTGCACCTATAAGTCCAGCCGGAAAAATCAAAGATGCTATACTTGCAACTATAGATTGTAATAACATCATTCCAAGTATAGACGGAAAAACAATTTTTCCAGTATTCATCTGAGACATAATACAACTCATTGTACTCCCCATCAATATAGGGAAAATATAACGTTTATATTTCATTACTCTTACCTCACTTTTAAGAATAACTGAAGTATATCACAAATTAGTTGATGCGTCAACTAATTTGTTTTTAAGCTTAGATCTCTTAAAATAATATTTTATTGGTAAACTTCGTAGTAAATACTGTTTATAAAAATTTTTCCTTTCAAAGGGTGGCTGGCGGCAGCCAGCGCAGGGGAAGCGTAGCGTCCGTGTTTGATTTGGAGCAGACCATGACTGCGGAAGCCGACATTCTGTCGGCTGTTGGGGCATTCGGCGAGTGAATATGCAAGTATATCCGTTTGGCTCATTGATCGCACAAATCACAGCCCTCCGATTAGGAGCCTTCGGAGAACGCAATGCATCAATCTCTGATAGCTGTATAATTGCGCCCTTAGAAAATCTAAGGGAGATTTGATTATTTACAACACCCTTTATTTTTATTAATTTTCTCTCATTAGTTTTAGTGTTTCTTTAAATTCTTTTGTCTTTATTGCTTCTTCTAGTAGGATTTTTATTTCTTCATCTGTTAGTTCTTCTGCATTTTCTATAAGGCTTTCTAAGATTGCTCCTCTTGTTATGAGCCTATGTGTTCTTTCTTTTCTTCTTTTTTCTATGTCTTGTTTTAATATCTTCTTTTCTTGATTTTTTAGTTGCCTTAATCTTTCTTCTGTATCATCAATTTTATCTTTAATTTCTTTTGACTCTTGTCTTATTTGCTCTAATTTTTTCATATAAAACTCCTTTCTTGTATTAAAAAAGACGACTAGTTTTTACTTTTCTAATCGTCTTTTTTCTAAATGTTATACATTTCTATATTACATTTTAGTTTTACGTTTTCTATATATCTTTCCATGTAATCCCAATCTGGAATGTTATAACTTTTTGTTTATCTTTTTTATCATATTTTTCTCACAAAGATAAAAGATGTAGGCTATTAGTAGATAAATTCTTCTGCCATTTTTATTTATATTATTAGAGCCCCACTCAATTTTAAAGCCCATTTCAGTGATT